>NZ_JBXFWG010000001.1:0-203535 GCF_056854535.1 Stenotrophomonas sp. STEN054
AACCCCGTCGGGGCCCCGTAGCTGCGGCGGGCCCGGCGCCGCCCGGGCCGGGGGGGGGGGGCGCGGCGCCGCGCGGCCGGGCCCGGCCCCGCCGCTACCCTCAGGCGTCCAGCGCCTGCCGCAGCGGGGCCAGGAAGGCACCGGCACGCTGGGCAGCCTCCTCGGCCGAACCGGCATCGGCCAGCGCCGCCACCAGGGCACTGCCGACCACCACGCCATCGGCCTGGCGGGCCATGGCCGCGGCACTGGCCGCGTCCTTGATGCCGAAGCCGGCCACCACCGGCACGCTGGCGCGTGCACGCAGGGCCTGCAGCCGTGCGCTGGCGGCATCGCTGTCCAGACGCTCGGAGGCACCGGTAACGCCGGCGAAGCTGACGTAGTAGAGGTAACCGCGGGCCAGTGCGAGCAGCTTGTCGGCGCGTGCTTCGCTGGTGGTCGGCGAGGCCAGCAGCACCAGCGCCAGGCCGGCCGCATCGAAAGCCTGCTGGGCTTCACCGGCTTCTTCCGGGGGCAGGTCCACCAGCAGCACGCCGTCCACCCCGGCGCCCACTGCAGCCTCGGCGAAGGCCGCATAGCCGTGGATCTCCACCGGGTTGAGGTAGCCCATCAGCACCACTGGGGTCTGCGCATCGCGCTGGCGGAACTGCGCCACCGCCTGCAGCACGTAGCGGCTGCCGGCACCACGGCCCAGCGCGCGTTCGGAACTGCGCTGGATGGTTGGGCCATCGGCCATCGGATCGGAGAACGGCACGCCCAGTTCGATCACGTCGGCACCGGCCTCGACCAGCGCATGCATGACCGGCACGGTGGCCTCCAGCGACGGGTCGCCAGCGGTGATGAAGGGAATCAGCGCCTTGCGCTGCTGCTCACGCAGGCGCTGGAAACAGGCATCGAGTCGGGATACGGACATGTCAGGTACATCCTTCGATCAGGTCAACGGCGCCGCTGGCGCCCCAGTACATTCGGGAAACGGTGCCGTCGACGATCTCCACACGGATCGCCAGGTCGGAACCGGGGTCCTGCCAGAGCAGGGTCTCGCCGGCCTCGGCATCTTCGCCATAGGGCCGCGCGAGGGCGCCCCGTGGCAGCAGCTGCAGGGCCTGCGCACGCGGCATGTCCAGGCGCAGGCCGAACGGCCCGGGCTGCACCACCACCTGGCCCGAATCGTCGATGGGGGCCAGGTCGAAGCGCACCACGTCGCCGTCCTGCACCATCATCGCCACGCCTTCGGGCAGCGTGCCACGCTCGTAATACTCACAGCGCCCGGCCGTGGCCTCGCCCAGCCCGGCCGAGTGCCACTGCGCCTCGCCCTCCAGCTCGCTGAAGGGCTGGCCGATCAGCACGTCGCCGGCATGATCCAGCGCCACCGACACGATTGCCGGGGCGTTTTCATCCTCGGCGCTGTCGGCGCGGGTGGCCGCCGGCGCGTCCTCGATCGGGCGATGCGCGGCCTCATCGTCATTGCTGGCCAGCTGGCGTGCCGGGGCGATCGCTGCGGGCGACGCCGGCGCGGGTGCCAGCACCGGCGGATCCGGCGGCGTGCAGCCGCACAGACCGACCGCCAGCATCAGCGCGCCACCGTGCCGCAGCACGCAGTTCACAGCACCAGGCCTTCGCGCGCGGCGATGGTATGCACGTCCTTGTCGCCACGGCCGGACAGGTTGCACAGCACCATCTGGTCGCGCGGGCGCTCGCGGGCCAGCTTGATGGCCTGGGCCAGCGCGTGGCTGGATTCCAGTGCCGGCAGGATGCCTTCGACATGCGCCAGCAGGTGGAAGGCCTGCAGCGCCTCCTCATCGGTGATGCCGAGGTAGGTCGCACGGCCGCTGTCGGACAGGAAGGCGTGTTCCGGGCCGACGCCGGGGTAGTCCAGGCCGGCCGACACCGAGTGGGTCTCGATGATCTGGCCATCGTCATCGCACAGCACGTAGGTGCGGTTGCCGTGCAGCACGCCGGGGCGGCCCGCAGCAATCGAGGCGGCGTGGCGACCGGTGTGGATGCCGTCGCCGGCCGCTTCGGCGCCGAAGATCTCGACCTCGCGGTCGTTGAGGAAGGCATGGAACAGGCCGATGGCGTTGCTGCCGCCGCCGACGCAGGCGGTGATCGCATCGGGCAGGCGGCCGTACTCGGCCAGCATCTGCTCGCGCGCTTCGCGGCCGACGATGGCGTTGAAGTCACGCACCATGCGCGGGTACGGGTCCGGGCCGGCCACGGTGCCGATGATGTAGAAGGTGTCCTGCACGTTGGTCACCCAGTCGCGCATCGCTTCGTTGAGCGCGTCCTTCAGGGTGGCCGAGCCGGAGGTGACCGGCACCACCGTCGCGCCGAGCAGCTTCATGCGGTAGACGTTGATCTTCTGCCGCTCGATGTCGGTGGCGCCCATGTAGACCACGCATTCCAGGCCCAGGCGCGCGGCGACGGTGGCACTGGCCACGCCGTGCTGGCCCGCGCCGGTCTCGGCGATGATGCGCTTCTTGCCCATCCGCGCGGCCAGCAGGGCCTGGCCGATGGTGTTGTTGATCTTGTGCGCGCCGGTGTGGTTCAGGTCCTCGCGCTTGAGCAGGATCTGCGCACCGCCGACATGGTCGCTCAGGCGCTGGGCGTGATAGATCGGGCTCGGCCGGCCGACGTAATGGGCCAGGTCCTTGTCGTAGGCCAGCTGGAACGCCGGGTCCTGGCGGGCCTGGTCGTAGGCCTGGGCCAGTTCCTGCAGCGGGCCGACCAGGGTTTCGGCGACGAAACTGCCGCCGTAGCGGCCGAAGTGGCCCTGGGCGTCCGGGAAGGCGTGATAGTCGGCAATGGGGGAGGCAGACATGGAAGCGACCGCTGGTTCGAGACAGGTGGATACTCTAGCGCACGGATCCTGACCGGAATATCGATATTATCTGGCGCATATCGTCAGGAAATCTCACATGAGCACCTCCCTGCTGCCGCCGCTCAATGCCCTGCGCGCCTTCGAGGCTACCGCCCGCCTGGGGGGCGTCGGCCGCGCCGCACAGGCCCTGCACGTGACCCACGGTGCGGTGAGCCGGCAGCTGAAGCTGCTGGAGGACCATCTGGGGCTGCCGCTGTTCCAGCGTGCCGGCCGAGGGCTGCGCCTGACCGAGGCCGGCCAGCGCCTGCACGCGGCCTGCGGCGAAGCCTTCGCCGGCATTGAGGCCTGCGTGCGCGAACTGCGCCAGCCGGCCCGTTCTCCGGCGCTGGTGCTGGGCTGCAGCGGCAGCGTGCTGGCGCGCTGGATGATTCCGCGGTTGCCCGCGCTGCAGGCGGCCCTGCCCGGGGTGAACCTGCAATGGTCGGCGCTGGATGGCGCCTTCACCGAGGCACAGGCGGCGCTGGATGCGGTCCTGCTGCTGGCGCAGGGGCCGTGGCCGCGGGGCTGGCAGGTGCGCGAGCTGGCACCGGAACGGGTGGGCGTGGTGGTGGCGCCCTCGCATCCTGCCGCGCAGCGCCTGCGCCATGTACCGCCGGACGCGCTGCTGCAGGAGACGCTGCTGCACACCAGCTCGCGCCCGCAGGCGTGGCCGGCATGGGCGCAGGCGCACGGGCTGGACCCCGCGCGATTGCAGCTGGGCACCGGCTTCGAGCACCTGTACTACCTGCTGGAAGCGGCCGTTGCCGGACTGGGGCCGGCGATCGCGCCGGAGCCGCTGGTGGCCGAGGACCTGGCCGCCGGGCGCCTGGTCGCGCCGTGGGGCTTCGCTGCGACCGGCGGATTCTGGGTGCTGGCGCGGCCGGATGGGCCGGCCGACCCGCGGGTGGATGCACTGGTCGACTGGGCCATGGGGCAGCTGTAGCGTCGGCCGGGCCTGTTACATGCCGTTGGAGAACACGTCGAGCGCGTTGGCGCTTACCCAGCCCTGTGCGCACTGCGCCGATGCTGGCAGGCAGGCGGGGCCGCGATTGCGCTGCAGGTGCTGGATCGGCCGGTCGCCATAGGTGCCGCACAGCGCGCTGCCGACCTTGCAGGCGGCGACACTGCTGGCTGGCACCAAGGTCACGAAGTAGTACTGCGGGTTCTGCCCGGCACGGCCGATGGCCTGCACGCAGACCAGCTGGCCCTGCGCGAACCGCGCCGTCGCCACCGCTTTGCTCCCAGTGCTGGGCACGCGGTCGAGCGCGTCGACGCCCTTGGCATCGGCGACACCTGCGAAGAAGCCCTGCGCACCACAGCCGGGCGCCAGTTCAACGTCATAGAAATCACCGCTGGCGACATCGCCGGCCGTACAGCCCTTGCCGGCCTTCGGGTCAGTGCACTGCACGCCGCTGGCCTGCACCAGGGTGGCAACGGCGTCCAAAGCCGGTGCTGCAGCCCAGGCCTGCAGGGACAGCAGGCCGGACAGGGCGACGCCGCAGCATGCGAAACGACGTCGGTCATGCAGGTACGCAATTTTCATGGCCAGTCCTTTGGGGGGATGACAGCGGGAACCGGCACGCGATCAGGGCGCGGTGGGTGCGGCCAGGCGTTGCTGCAGGTCCTCGCGCAGGCGCGACAGTTCGACTTCGGCCTGCTGCCGCTGCTGCATACCCTCGCGATGGATGCCGCGCACTTCCTCGACTGTGGCGATCAGCTGGTCGTGCACGTGGCGCAGCGTGGCGACGTCGATCACGCCTCGCTGGTTGCTGCGCGCGGTATCCACCGAGGCCTGGCGCAGCAGATCGGCATTGCGGCGCATCATCTCATTGGTGGCATCGTCGATGGCGGTGGACAGCTCCACCGCTGCCTTCTGCTCGCCCAGCGACAGCTGGATGGCGAACTGGCGCTTCCACGACGGGATGGTGATCTCGCGCACCGTGTTGAACTTCTCGATCAGCTGCAGCGCATTGGCCTGGATCAGGCGGATCATCGGCAGCGACTGGTCGGCGGCATGCTGCATCAACTGCAGGTCGGACACGCGCTTTTCGATCAGGCGGATCGCATTGTCGACCTCGCTCTGGCGGATGCGCTGCTGCGGGTCATCACTGCCCTGCCCCGCCAGCTGCTCGGCCTGCAGTTCAGCCAGGCGCTGCTTGCCGGCGGCGGCATACAGGCCCAGCGCGTGGCGCTCTTCGCGCACGATCTCGTGCATGCGGTCGAACTCGCCCACGCGCTTGCCCATCAGCGCCTGCTGCACGCCGACGTCGCCCAGCAGCTGCTCGATCTGCGCATTGGTATCGCTGAATTTCTGCACCAGCTCGCCCTTGGACACGCGCAGGCGATCGATCAGGCCGCCGATGACCGGCACCTTGGAACGCTGGGCGAAGCCATCGAGTTTCAGGCTGCGCGCGATGCGCACCACCTCGCCGAGCTTGTCGCCGCTGGCATCGAGGTCACGGTTGCGCACCTGGTCCAGCAGCTGGCTGGAAAACGCGGCGGTGCGCGACGCGGCTTCGCGGCCGAACACCTGCAGGTTGCCGGGCCGCAGGTCGTCCAGTTCCTCGCGGATCTCGGCGATGCGGGGAAGATCCTCGCGGACCAGGCCCAGGGACTGCAGCGCGCCCTCGTCCAGTGTGGAAGGGGTGGCCGGGGTGGGCACGAGGGTGCCGGGGTGCTGGCTGTCCTGGGTCATCGGGCAGTCTCCTTGCAGGTGGGTTGGCGGCAGCGGCGGCCGACTCAGCGCAGTCTAGCCTGAGCCGCCGCGACCTCGTCATCGATCTGTGCGTGCAGCGTGGCCGCCTGCCCGGCGCGTAACGCGCCGGTGGCGGCCTGCGCGGCCAGTGCGGCCTGCCGCCATGCCGGCAGCAGGACATCATGGATGCGGGCGAAGCGCTGCAGCAGCACCACGTCCTGCTCCTGCAGCAGCTGCCATTGGCCGGCTTCGATGCGGCGCAGTGCCGCCAGCCGCTGCAGGTGGTCGATGCGCGGCGCCAGCGCGGCCTGGCCTGCGCCGTCCAGCGTCGGGCGCCACGCGGCGCCGGCATCCGCCCAGGCCTCCAGTGCTTCGGCGGCCTGGCCTGCGGCGCTGATCGCCGTGGCCCGCAGATCCATGTGCTGCTGCAGCTGCTGGGCCTGTTCGCGTGCCTGCAGGGCAAGGACGCCGAGCTGCGACTGCAGCCCGCGGCCCTCGGCTTCGCGCTCGACATCGCGGCCGAGCAGTCGCCCCCACCAGCTTTCCTGCCGACGCAGGCGCGCCGGGTCGGCCGACTGCAGGGCCAGCGCGATGCGTGCCAGCGCCGCCACCAGGCCGTCGCCGGCCGTCGCCGGCAGCGCGGCTTCGCGTGCGGCCAGCGCCTGCAGCAACGGCGCGCCGTACTCGCCCACGCGCGCGACATCGGCCGTGTCCGGCCGCTGCGGCGTTGGCAGGGGCGCAGCGTCGATCACGGCAGCGGCGGCGGCATCGGTGTGCCGTCAGCGGCATCGGCGGGCAACGACTCGCCGTAGAAGTGGCGCATCAGCGCCTCATCCAGTGCGCGTTCCTCCGGCGTGCTGGCGCGGCGCACGCGCGGACGGCGGACCTCCGCGGCGTTGCTGCCGCCCGCGCCCTCGACCTGCTGCCGGGCCCACCCGGCGAATGCGGCCAGGGTCTGCGACACCTGTTCCTGCCGTGCCTGCGACGCGACAAGGAGCTGCACCAGCGGCGCCAGCCCGGCCTGCAGGTCGTCCGCCAGCGGCGTGGCCGGTGCGCTGGGCGCAGCGATCTGCACCGGCTTCGTTGGCGTCGTAGGTGCGGGCTCTGCCGGGCGCACGTCGGCCAGGCGCTGCAGCGCCTCCAGCAGTGCCGGCCACGGCGCCGGCTCCGCGGCCAGCACCGGCGCGGCCGGCGGCAGCTGCAGGGCACTGGCGATGTCGGCCAGCTGCGCGACCACGCGTCCGCCGACATCACTGTCGTCGGCGCCCATGGCCTTGTTGCGCAGGAAATCACGCTTGATCTGCGCCCAGCGCTGCGCCTGCGCCTCATCCAGCACGCCACGCAGCTCGCCCAGTTTCAGCAGGTTCTCCTCGGCACCGGTGGTCAGCAGCTGCGCCTCGCCCAGGTAGTGGTCGGAGATCAGCTGCTGCAGCTCGTCCTCGTTCATCACCGGCGAGATCTTCTCGGCCAGCTTGTTCATGTTGCGGTAGCTGCCCTGCAGGCGGAACGGCGGCTCGGTGCGGTAGCGGTCATCCTGCGCGGCGCTGGCGATGTACTGCTGGTTGACCCGGTAGACCACGTCGCGCACGCGCAGCATGCGCTGCAGGGTGGCGGTGATCTCATTGACCTCCGCGCCGCTGTAGGCGTGGTTGAGCCCGTTGGTCGATACGTCCTTGCCCATCGCGCGATCGACCAGCAGGTACAGGTCCGCCATGTCACGGGTGGCCAGCGGTGCCAGCACCGGGTTGGAAGTCAGGCTGTTCTCGATGTAGCTGAGGGTGAACGCCGCCTCCATGCCGCCCAGCACGTCGCCGAGGTTGTAGATGTCGGCACGGTTGGCCAGCATGTCCGGAATC
Source organism: Stenotrophomonas sp. STEN054 (assembly GCF_056854535.1). Taxonomy (NCBI): domain Bacteria; kingdom Pseudomonadati; phylum Pseudomonadota; class Gammaproteobacteria; order Lysobacterales; family Lysobacteraceae; genus Stenotrophomonas; species Stenotrophomonas sp. STEN054. The sequence continues at coordinate 7,406 of NZ_JBXFWG010000001.1, forward strand.
TTGAACACCTCGCCGGACTCGGTGTACGGGTTGCCGGCCATGACCACGCAGAATTTCTTGCCGCGCATGTCGTAGGTGCGGGTGCGGCCGCGCCAGACACCTTCGATGCGGCGGGTGCCATCGCACAGCGAGATGAACTTCTGCAGGAACTCGGGATGGGTGTGCTGGATGTCATCGACATACAGCATGGTGTTGTTGCCCATCTCCAGGGCCAGGTTGAGCTTTTCCAGCTCCTGCCGCGAGGTCGCGTCGGGCGCCTGTTCCGGATCCAGCGAGCGCACCTCGTGGCCCAGCGCCGGGCCGTTGATCTTCATGAAGACCAGGCCGAGCCGGTGCGCCACGTATTCCATCAGCGTGGTCTTACCGTAGCCCGGCGGCGAGATCATCATCAGCAGGCCCATCAGGTCGCTGCGTTTGTTCTCGCCCACCGTGCCCATCTGCTTGGCCAGGTTGTCGCCGATCACGCCCAGGTAGACATCATTGATGAGCTTGTTGCGCACGAACGAGGACAGTGGCCGCGCCTGGAATTCGGACAGGCGCAGGGTCTGCCGTTCGCGGTCGATGATGCCCTGGCGTACCGCCTGGTAAGCGTGGAAATCGGGCACGAAGCGCTTCAGGTGGTGCTGCAGGCGTGCCAGGAAATCATCCAGTGACAGCGACAGCGTGCCGCCGTGGATGCGCGGGTGTTCGCCCAGCAGGCCCGCCACGTCGACCCGCAGCGGCGCGTCGCTGCCGCGCGTGCGCAGCTGGCGCTGCACCAGCAGCAGCGCTGCGGCCTCGTCGGCATAGCCGGCGTGCGTGGCCTGGGCAGGCAGACCGGCCAGTGCGCGCAGCCATTGCCCGGCCAGCGCCCAGCGTGCGGCCAGCGGCTCCTGTGCACGCTGCAGCGCACGCTCCAGCGCCTCGCGCTGCCCGGCCTGTTCCAGCTGCTGGGCCAGCGCATCCAGCAGCGCCTGCGCATGCTTGCTGGTGCTGAACACCGGCTCGCCGTTGATCAGTTCGTCGCCCAGGTAGGCGGCCGCCGCCTCGGCGGCTTCATCGTCGAACGGCAAGGCTTCGGACTGCGCGAACGCGGCGATGGCTGTCGCCATTTCCGTGCGCAGGGCGCTGCGTCCTTCGTCGGAGCCGAACAGACGGGCGATGGTTTCCGCACCCGCCTGGCGGCTGGGCCACTGCTTCACCGCGTCCTCGCGCTGCTGCGCCGCCCAGAACAACAGGGCCAGTGCGCGCACGCGCGGTGCGTGCCGCAGCGCGCCTGCCGACTGCTGCAGCGGCAGCAGCGCGCGCAGGATCAACGCGGCGTCATGGTCGTGGATGCCGCGTTCGTAGCCTTCACGGTAACGCGGTGCGGCGAACGTGCGCACGCGCTGGTCCAGCGCCTCGGGGCTGGCGACGTCCTGCTGCAGCTGGGCCAGGTCCAGGCCGTCGCGGCCAGCCTGCGCGGCCAGCAGCAGGCTGCCGGCCAGGTACTCGCCGCGGTAGATCGCATCGGATTCCGAATCCAGGGTCACCGGCCAGAACGGCTTCAGCGCATCCAGTTCCGGATCGTGCAGGGTTTCCAGGAAATCGGTGCCGGTGAGGTGGATGGCAAGCGTGTCGCCGCGCGGCAACAGGGTCAGGTCCAGCGCCTGCGTGTTGACGCTGAAACGATGCCGCGGACCGAGCCGGACCACGTTGCCACCGGCCTCGTACAGGTCGCTGCGGTCGCGCAGCTGGCGCACGGCCTGGTCGCGCACGCCCTTCAGGCGCGCCTCGATGTCATCGGCCTTGACGTTGTCGCGCAGCGTACGCAGCCGCTCGGCCAGTTCGCGCAGCTTGAGGATCAGCGGATCGCCGGCGAAGAACGCGTTGAGTTCATCGGCCGTGGCGAAGCGCTCGGTGCGCTTGGCCAGGCCATCGAGAATGCGGTTGGCCGCGTCGAGCACCGAACGCGCCTTGCGCTGGCGGTCATCCAGCAGCGCCTGCTTGTGCGTCTCGAAGGCCTCGACCAGCTCCTCGCGCTTGCTGAGGATGTCGCCGAGGAACTGCTCGTGCTCGCCGAACTGGCTTTCCAGTTCTTCCAGCTGTACCAGCAGGCGCGACAGCTGCTCGTCGGCCTTTTCCGGGTCGTTGGCCATTGCCAGCGCACTGGTGATCGACTGCGAGAACAGGGCGAACTGCGCGGCGAACTGGGCCACGGCCTCGGCCGAACCGAGGGTGCGGCGCCGCTGCTCGGCGCGCGTGCGCGCCTGGTTCAGGCGGCCGTACAGCGTGGAAATAGATTCGACCACGCGGGTGCGCGCGGTGGCATCGTCCACCTTCAGCCCGGCCATCAGTTCGGACAGCATGTCCAGGTCGCCGGCCATGCCACGCATGCCGTCCAGCTGCTCGTCCAGCTGGCGCGCACTGGCTGCCTGCTGCGCGGCTTCGTCCAGCACCTGCAGGCGGCTGCCCAGCGGCGCCAGCGCGGCATCACCGGCGAGGAATTCGCCGGTGGCGGCACCGACGCGGTCCTGCGCCTGCACCAGTTCGGCGGACATCGCTTCGATGCGCGCGGTGTCGATGTAACGCAGCTCGCGGATGGTCAGCAGGCGCCCGCGCAGCGCGGTGATCTCGTTCAGTGCCTCGACGAAGGCCTGCACCTCGTTCCAGTTCTGCGGCTGCAGCCGGCCCAGCAGGGTCTTGAAGCCGGCCTCCGCCTCGACCATCGCCTGCGCCGACTGCTCGCGGATGGACTGGACCTTCTCGTATTCGTCCAGCACCGATTCGCCGGTGGCGCTGATCTGCCGCAGCAGAGCCTCGGCGCCGTCGCAGGCCTCGTCACCCAGCCAGTGGTGGGCGTCGAACAGGCGGCGGGTGTCCGCCACCAGGCGCTGGTAGCGCTGCACCGAGACATCCTGGCCATCGATCTCGCGGGCCAGGTTGAACAGGTTGGAGATGCCGCGCACCAGCTCGGCATTGCCGATGCGGCCCATGAAGGTGTTGCCGGGCGGACGGCTGGCGGCGAACTCGTCGCTGCTGAACGGCGTCTGCCAGACCTGCATCGGGTGGATGCGCGTGGGTTCGGTGCCCTCGGCATGGAACAGCACCATGCGCCCATCCTGCATGAACGCATAGCCGTGGCCGAACACCGGGTTCTGCAGCACGCGCTGGATGGTGTTGTAGACGAACAGCGCCGAGCGTCCGCCTTCGCGCTCGTAGAAGATGTACAGCACGTCCTCGCCATTGGGGGAACGGATACTGCGCTTGAACTGCATGCCGGCCATCGAGGCATCGAAGGCCTTGTGCTCGCCGCCCTGCAGGTAATAGCCACCGGGGAAGATGACGCCATGGTCTTCAGGCAGCTGCACGCAGGCCTGGACGATGGCGTCGTTGCGCACGATGTCGCCGGTGAGCGTGTTGTAGATCAGCCCGCGCCAGACGGTCTCGCGATACGGCAGCACCTTCAGCAGCAGCAGTGAGCCGACACGGGCGAACTCGAACTGGGCGTCGTCCAGCGACTGCGTGCTGTCCTCCACCGGTTCGCTGTAGATGCCCTGCCCGGTCTCGGTGTTGTTCTCGACCTTGATGGTCAGGTCGCCACCGGTGGTCTCCACGAACAGAGTGTCGAGGATGTTCAGGTGCGAATGGCGGCCGTTGACCGCGAGATCGCGGGTGGCCTTGGTCCATTCGAAATCGAACGGCGGCGGCAGCGCGATATCGCGTTCGCCGCGCGCATCGAGATAGGTCAGCTCGCCTTCGCGCGCCAGCGCCCAGCGGAACACGCGCACGTCGCTGCTGCGCTCGCCAATCTGGAACGAGGCCAGCAGCTTGTCGCCGACCACGATCAGCTGCAGCAGGCGCGCATGCTTGTAGTAGGAATACAGCTCGTTGAAGTCGTGCACGAAGCCGGGCTGGTCGAGGAAGCTGCCCTTCAGCTCCAGCGAAGCCACGTCGTAGCCATCGGTGCCGTGCACAAGCCGGTACAGGCCGAACACATCCTCGATGCGGGTGTGGGTCTTCAGCCCGATGTAGACGTTGTAGCCGAACAGCAGGCGGTCGGGCCCGACCTGGACGATATCCCGCCCAACGCAGTTGTTTTCGCTGCGGATACGGAAGCGGCCGATCACCTCCAGGCGGCTGTCACCGAATTCGGACAGCCGCTGGCGGTTGAGGGTCTCGGCCAGGGCCTGCAGGCGTTGGCCCTGCTCGCTGAGGCGGCGGCGCAGGACTTCGTAGGCACCGCCCTGGGCGACGGCCTGGTCGACGGTGTTGCCGCCGGCCTCCGGCGCGGTGGTTTCGGCGGACGGATGGGTTTCAGACATCAGCAGGCTTCCGGCTCACGGACGGCCGGCCGTGGTCGCGGCCGGCGCGGGCGGGCGATGGCCGCAATGGCCATCACCCGGTGCATCAACGGGCGCTGTCGACCACGGCGGCCGACACGGTCGGTGCCACCTCGGCGTCCCCGGCGATCTGCCGCGGAGCCGGTTCGGCCACGGCCACGCCCAGGTAGCGCTGCATCAGCTCCTGCACGATCGGGCTCTTGCCGGCGAAGCCTTCGATCGACTTGCCCAGCGACACCGCCTTGACCAGGTTCTCGAACATGCCACCGTCGCCACCGACCAGGTCGATGTCGGCGTTGCGCAGTGCGCTGGCGATGACGTTGGCGTTCTCGCGCGAGACTTCCTTGCCCGCTTCGATGGAGGCCAGCGCCTGCTTCAGGCTGTTGTCCAGCATCATGCGGAACTCTTCGTGGCCGCGTGCCTGGTCGCTCAGCGAGGCAATGGCTTCGAACTTGCGCACCAGACCTTCGGCCTCGGCCAGCAGCTTCTTCTGCACCACGCCGGCTTCGGCGTTGCCCAGCGATTCGGTGGCGGTGGCACGGGCCAGGCCCATCTTCTCCTCGCCCTGGGCCTGGGCCTGCAGGGTCTCGGCCAGCACGCGGGCCTCGTTGCTGCCCTGCTTCAGGTTGGCTTCGGCCTTGGCTTCGATCACGCGGGCTTCGGCGATACCGACCTTCTCGATGGCCAGCGCAGAGGCTTCGCGCACCTGCGCTTCGGCCAGGCCCGGCGCCGCCTGTTCGGCACGGAACGCGTCGGCCAGCAGGCGCTTGGCTTCGGCCTGCTTTCCGGCCGCCTCGTGCTCGGCCTGTGCCAGGGTGGTCAGCTCCACCGCGCGGTGCTTGGAGGCGGTCTCGCGGGCCTGCGCTTCCTTCACTTCGCGCACCAGCGATTCCTGCGCCTTGGCTTCGGCTTCCAGGATCAGCACCTGCTTCTGGCGGTCGGCCTCGGAGACCTCGCGCACTTCCTTGATGCGCTCTTCTTCCTGGGCCACGGTCTTGTCGATGGAGATGCGTTCGCGGGTGATGTTGGCCACGTCCATCTTGCCCTGCTCGACCACCTTGTCGCGCTCCACGCCCTGCAGCTGCACTTCGCGGTCGGTGGTGACCTGCTCCAGCTGGCGCGCACGCTCGACGCGCTCGGCTTCGATGGCCACCGCTCGCTGGCGGTTCTGTTCGGCCACTTCCACTTCGCGCAGGCGGTTCTGGTCGCGGATCTCGATCAGCTGCTGTGCTTCGATGCGGGCATTCTCGGACAGCTGGCGCTGCTCTTCCTGCACCTTGGCGGTCTCGGCTTCCTCGCGTGCGCGGATGGTCTCGATTTCGCGCTTCTGCCGCGCCTCGGCCTCGGCCTGCTGGCGTTCCAGGGCCAGCAGCGCTTCACGCGCTTCCACGTTCTTCTTGGTGATGGCGAGCTTCTCGTTCTGCTCCAGCTCGTTGGTCACCACGTTCTGCGCGGCGGTCAGCTCGGTGATCTTGCGGATGCCCTGCGCGTCGAGGATGTTGAACTGGTCCAGCAGCGACTTCGGGGTCTGTTCCAGGTAATCGATGGCCACGTCTTCGAGCACATAGCCGTTCAGATCGTTGCCGATGACTGCGATGATCTCGTCGCGGAATTCCTGGCGCTTCTCGAACAGCTCGGTGAAGTCGAACTTCTTGCCGACCGTCTTCAGCGCCTCGGAGAACTTGGCGTTGAACAGCTCATCGACCGCATGCTTGTCCGACGCACGGTCGGCACCGATGGCCTTGGCCACGCGCAGCACGTCGGCCTGGGTTTCGTTCACCCGCAGGTAGAAGGCCACGGCGATGTCGGCGCGCATGTTGTCGCGGCAGATCAGGCCTTCCTTGCCGCGGCGGTCGATCTGCAGGGTGATCAGGCTGATGCGCATCAGCTCGGCGCGGTACAGCACCGGGATGATCAGCGCACCGGTGAAGTGCACCTTGGGCGTGGCACTCATGTCGTTGACGATCAGGGCCACGCCCTGGTCGACCTTGCGGTAGAACGCCTTGAACAGTCCGGCCAGGCCCAGCAGCAGGCCTACGACGACGATGATCCCGATCAGGAAGGGGGCCGCGCCAGCGAAACTCATCAGTGATTCTCCTTGTTGCCCGGAAGCAGGTTGTCCTGGAAATCGAGGGCGACCGCGTCGGCGCGGACCACCCGGTAGTAGTGCTGTTCGGCCACGTGCTCGACCAGCACGATGCGCTCGCCACGCTGCAGTTCGATGTCGCTGCGCACCTGCAGGATCAGCCCGGCGCCGCCATCTTCGACATTGGCATGGCCGCTGCGGGCGTCCACCCGCGGCGAGGCGACCACGCCCACCCGGCCCAGCAGGGAGGCCTGCGCGACCGGCTGCAGGCGCTGCAGGAAACTGCGGATGGGCCGCAGCAGCAGTGCGGTGATCGGCACGGCCGGCAGCGGCGCGAGCACGGCCACCAGCGTGCCAAAGCCCCAGCGCAGCGCGTCTGGCAGCGGCAGCAGGATGAAAAGATGGATGAGATAGGTCAACGCCCAGCCGAAGAACCCCAGCAGGGTGACCACGACCATGACCGGCACGCCGCCGAGCCCGAAGCGCTGCAGCAGGGCCGACAGGCCACTGAGGTCGGTGCCGCCGTCCAGCGCACCGTCGGCGCCAAGGTCGCCGAAGCCGTCATCTACCAGGCCAAAAGCGGCAAGTCCCCAATAGACCAGCGATACCGCCAGCAGGACGCTGTACGGCAAGGTCGGGTAGCCGAAAACGACAGTGAAGAACTCCTGCATCGCTTGCCTTCCTAGGCTGAGGGGCGCGTGGCACCTGTCCAGAACGCGCCCACCAAGGGCGCTTCCGTGCATCCGGCAGCGGCCTTCATGGGCGCAGCGTTCCCCTCATCCTATGTGAAGAATGCGTGCAGGGACAAATGTGAAGGTGCGGGCCGCTCGCAGGCGGTACCGCACGGGCAACCTTGCCGTTACTCCAGCACGGTGCAGTCGGCGCTGCGCACTTCCTCGACGAACGTGCGCATCTTGTAGCCGTCCTTGATGCCCGGCTCGACCTCGATGCCGCTGGACACATCCACGCCCCACGGCAGGGTGGCGAGGATGGCGTCCTTCACGTTTTCCGGGTTCAGCCCGCCGGCCAGCAGGAAGGGGCGATGCAGGCCGGTGGGAATGCGCGCCCAGTCGAAGGCCACGCCGGTGCCGCCACCGCCGCCCGGGGCGTGGCTGTCGAACAGGAAGCCGGCCGCGCTCGGGTAACGCAGCTGCAGCGTGCGTGCGTTGACGTCCTCGCGACCGCCCATGGCGATGGCTTTCAGGTAGGGCATGTTGAAGCTGCGGCAGAAGCTCTCGTCTTCGTCGCCATGGAACTGCAGCAGGGTCGGACGCACGGTGCGCAGCACTTCACGCACCTCTTCCTTGCTGTTGTTGCGGAACAGCGCCACCACGTCGACCATCGGTGCGATCGCCTGGCGCATCGCCCGGGCTTCGGCCGGGGCTACCCGGCGGCTGCTTTCACGGGCAAAGATGAAACCCACCGCGTCCACGCCCAGTTCGCCGGCCAGGCGCACATCGCCGGCGCGGGTCATGCCACAGAACTTGATGCGGGTACGGTAGTAGGAGCGGCTCATAAGGTGACCTCGGCAGGCAGTTGCCAGTTGTCGGGGTACAGCGGCCCCAGGAACACCAGCCCCTGCGGAGGTGCGGTAGGGCCGGCAACGGTGCGATCACGGCCGGCCAGCAGCTCGGCGATCCACTCCACCGGTTTCTCGCCGCTGCCGACCATGATCAGCGAACCGACGATATTGCGGACCATGTGATGAAGAAATGCATTGCCACGCACCGCCACCTCGATCACTTCGCCCTGGCGGCTGACCTGCAGGGACTGCAGTTCACGCCGCGCATGCAGAGCCTGGCACTGCACTGAGCGGAACGCACTGAAGTCGTTCTCGCCGAGCAGGACCTGGCCGGCGGCATGCATGAGGGTCTCGTCCAGCCCCCGCCGTTCCCAGCTCAGGGTCTGCCGGTCCAGCGCTGGGCGCACCTCGCGGTTGAGCAGGCGGTAGCGGTAACGGCGCGCGCGCGCCGAGAAGCGGGCGTGGAAATCATCGGCCACCGGCACGCACCAGCGCACCGCGATCGAACGCGGCAGGCGGGTGGTGGTGCCCAGCATCCAGGCGCGCGGGTCGCGCACCACGTCGGTATCGAAATGCACGACCTGGCACTGGCCGTGCACGCCCGCATCGGTGCGGCCGGCACAGACCACCTGCAGCGGCGCGTCGGCCACCGAGGACAAGGCCTTCTCCAGGCTGGCCTGGACGCTGGGTCCGCCCTCGCCCAGGTTCTGCCAGCCCCTGAAATCGCTGCCGTCGTACTCGACGCCGAGCGCGTAACGCATGTGCTGCTACCTCAATGTTGCGGGTGGAGCGACGCTCAGGCCGGGTCGCGTTCTGACCAGACCGCCAGTTCGTTGCCTCCGGGCTCGACGAACTGGAAGCGGCTGCCACCGGGGAAAGAGAAAACGGGCCGGACGACCTGCCCACCGGCCGCGTGCACCGCGGGCTTCGACCGGTGCCAGCAGGTCGGCATACAGCACCAGCAGCGGTGCGCCGGCCTCGGCACGCTGCGGCTGGCCACGGAAGAAGCCGCCCTGCAGGCGGCCATCGTCGAAGGCGGTGTAGTCCTCGCCGTAGTCGACGAACGACCAGCCGAACACGGCCTCGAAGAAGGCACGGCTGGCGGCCGGGTCGGCCGAGGCGAACTCAACGTAGTCGATGCGGTTTTCGCGGCTCATGGGTGGCCCCTGTGGTCCAGTGGTCAGTCCAGGCGGGCGAGCAGTTCACGCGCCTGGGCCTGGCAGTGCACGTCGCCATCGGTGGCGACTTCTTCCAGCAGGGTCCGCGCGGTCTGCGCATCGCCGAGGTCCAGGTAGGCGATGGCCAGTTCCAGGCGCTCCTGGCCCGCGCGCGGAGCCCAGTCGTTGCTGCTGGAGCCAGCGGCCGGGTCCAGGTCTTCGCTTGCAGCCTCCACGGGCTGCCCCTGTTCGGCCTGCTCGGCCTGCTCAGCCGGCAGATCGAACACACCACGGAATTCCGGCTGCTGCTCGGCGTGCAGGGCATAGTCGGGCACGCCGATCTCATCGGCGGGCACGGGGGCCGCGTCGGCCGGTTCCGGCGCCACTGCCTCGGGTTCGTCCCAGCGCGGTACGTCGCTCACCGCCAGCGGCAGCTGGTCGCCCTCGTCGGTCACCAGCGCCCCCACCTGCCAGAAGGCCTCGACATCGGCAGCGGGGTGCGCCACCGGTTCGTCGTCCGGCTCGACCAGGGCGGACGGCGCCTCATTGGCCTGCGCGTCATGCGCGTGGACGGCATGATCCTCTTCAATCACCCAGGCCGGCATCGACGGTTCCTGGCGACCGTCGTCCTCGTGGCCGGTGACCCAGGACGATTGTTCGGCCAGCGAATCCAGCGCGGCACCGGCAGGCACCGCAGCGGCCAGCGCCACGGCATCACCCTCCTCGCGCAGCGGCGGCAGCGGCGACGGCTTGCGCCGGCGCAGCAGCCAGGCGGCGCCAGCCACCAGCAACAGCAGCGGCAGGCCCAGCCAGTACCAAGGCGTGCCACCGGCGGGTGCTCCGGGAGGCGGCGCCAGGCGCTGCTGGGCGGCAGCCAGGTCGTTGTCCTTCATCGCGATCAACGACTGCTGCTGCTCCTTGAGCTTTTCCAGCTCGGCCACGCGCTGCTTCAACTCACCGATCTCGGCATCGCGGGTGGCAACGTCTTCCCTGGCCTGCCGCAGTTGTTCATTGCCCAGCATGTCACCCTCGCTGCCGGCACCGGTGCCGGTGGTTGTGCCCGCGTGCGTGGCATCGGACGCCAGCGCCGGAGCGATCTCAAGACGTGCCCCGGCCGTGGCGGCAGCGGCGGTGGCTGCGGCAGCCACGGGCGCGGCCGGCGTCGGCGCACCGGCCGGTTGCGGCACGGTACGCGCCTGCCGCCACTGCGCGGCATGCTCACGGACCAGCGCGGCAGCTTCGTTGCCATCGATCGCGGCCAGGGCCTCGCTGCCTGGCACGCGCAGCACCGCGCCCTGCTTGAGCAGGTTGACGTTGCCGCGGATGAAGGCCTCCGGATTGGCGCGCAACAGGGCGATCATCGCCCGCTCCCGGCTGATCTGGTTGCCACGGGCCAGCGCGCCGGCAATGTGCGACAGGGTCTGGCCCTGCTGCACGGTGATGCTGCCATCGGCGGCGGCCGGCGCAGCGGCACGCGGGCGCGGCGGCGCGGCGGGACGGGCGGCGCTGGCGGGTGCGGGCGGTGCTGCGGTGGCTGCATCCTGTGCGGCCGGTTTGGCAGGCGTGTCGCGGGTGATCGTGTTGCCCAGCACGCCGGCCGGGGCGACGATCTCCGGCTCGGCGACGGCCAGCGCACTGGCCGGCGTGTCGACCAGCGCGGAGTATTCGCGGACCAGGCGGCCCTGGCCCCAGTCTGCCTCGATCAGGAAGCTCAGCGACGGGGTTTCCACCGGCGCCTGCGAGGTCACCCGCACGACCGCCCTGCCCTGGCTGTTGGTGGTCAGCTCGAACTGCAGTTCGCTGACCAGGCCGGTCGGCCGCTGCAGGCCGACACGCTCGAAGGTGACGGCCGAGGCGAGCGCCACGCGCAGGTTCTGCAGTTCGGAAGGATCGGCGGAGACCACCGGGATTTCGGCCAGAAGCGGCTGGCCGGGGCGCGACAGCACGCGGATGTCGCCCAGGCCCAGGGCCATGGCCGAACCGCTGGCCAATGCCAGCAGTGCGGCAGAGAGATAGAGGAGCGGGCGCGAGGCGCCCTTGGCCCGTTTATTCATGGGCGACACTATAAAGCGTGCGGACCACGGTCCGCATCCACCGCGGGGGGAGGCACCCGGTAGAGCCGAGCATGGGCTCGGCTGCAAAGAAAAGGCCGAGCGTTGCCCGGCCTCTCCATCAGCGCTGTTCGGCGGCGACCAGCTCGGCCAGCTGCACGGCATTCAGTGCCGCGCCCTTGCGCACATTGTCCGAGACGATCCACAGGTTCAGGCCGCGCGGATGCGACAGGTCTTCACGGATGCGGCCGACGTACACCGCATCGGTGCCCGAGGCATGGGTGACCGGGGTCGGGTAGCCACCGGCTTCGTGGCGGTCCACCACTTCCACGCCCGGCGACTGTTCCAGCAGCGCGCGCGCTTCGGCCACGGTCACCTTGTCGCGGGTTTCGATCGCCACCGATTCGGAGTGGCCGTAGAACACCGGCACGCGCACAGCGGTCGGGTTCACCCGGATGTTCTCGTCGCCGAGGATCTTGCGGGTTTCCCAGACCAGCTTCATCTCTTCCTTGGTGAAGCCGTTGTCCTGGAAGTCGTCGATGTGCGGGATCAGGTTGAAGGCGATCTGCACCGGGAAGCGCTGCGGATCGATCTCCTGGAAGCTCAGCAGCTGGCCGGTCTGCTTGCCCAGCTCTTCCATCGCCGAGCGGCCGCCGCCGGACACCGACTGGTAGGTGGAGACATTGATGCGCTCGATGCCGTACTTGCGGTGCAGCGGCGCCAGCGCCACCAGCATCTGCATGGTCGAGCAGTTCGGGTTGGCGATGATGCCGCGCGGACGGTTGCCGACCTGGTCCGGGTTGACCTCGGACACCACCAGCGGCACGTCATCGTCGTAACGGAAGGCCGAGGAGTTGTCGATCACCACCGCACCGGCGGCGGCGAACTTCGGCGCGTATTCCTTGGAGACGCTGCCACCGGCCGAGAACAGGGCGATGTCCACGCCGCTGGGGTCGAAGGTGGCCAGATCCTGGATCTTCACCTTCCGGCCTTCGAACTCGACTTCGCCGCCGGCCGAGCGCTCGGAAGCGAGCAGGCTCAGGGTACCGACCGGGAAGTTGCGCTCGGCCAGGATGGCCAGCATGGTTTCGCCGACGGCGCCGGTGGCACCGACGATGGCGACGTGGAAGCTGCGTTGTGCATTGCTCATGGGGGAACTCTCACGAAAACGGGAAGGGGGAAAACTCACGCACGACAGCTGGGTTCGGGGAACCTCCTCAGGCGGGGCGCGCAGAGGTTCCCTATCGTTTCCCGGTTTTTTTGCCCAGCACGGCACGCGCGGCGAGGGCCGCGTCGGCGTTGATCGCGCTCGGCATGCGCGCCGCTTCGCCGGCCAGGCCGAGGCCGGCCAGCAGGTTGTCCACGGCCAGCTGCACCATCGCGGTACGGGTGCCCAGCGAGGCGCTGCCGATATGCGGGGTCAGCACCACGTTGCGCAGCGCCAGCAGTTCCGGGCGCACCTTCGGTTCGCCTTCGTAGACATCCAGGCCGGCGGCGGCCAGGCGGCCATGGGCCAGCGCATCGGCCAGTGCCAGCTCATCGACGATGCCGCCGCGGGCGATGTTCACCAGCGTGGCCGAAGGCTTCATCTTCGCCAGCGCGGCCGCATCGATGATGTGGTGCGACGCCGGGGTGTACGGCAGCACGGTGACCAGGTGGTCGGACTGCGCCAGCAGCGTGTCCAGGTCGACGTAGGTGGCACCCAGTGCGGCCTCGGTCTCGGCCGGCAGGCGCGAACGATTGTGGTACAGCACCTTCATGCCGAACCCGAGCGCGCCACGGCGGGCGATGCCCTGGCCGATGCGGCCCATGCCGAGGATGCCCAGCGTGCTGCCATGGATATCGGCGCCGAGCATGGTCTGGAACGACCACTGGCCCCACTGCCCGTCGCGCAGCCAGCGCTCGGATTCGGTAATGCGGCGCGCGGTGGCCATCAGCAGGGCGAAACCGAGGTCGGCCGTGGTCTCGGTGAGCACGTCCGGGGTGTTGCTGGCGAGGATGCCGGCCGCGCTCAGCGCGTCGACATCCAGGTTGTTGTAGCCGACGCCGACGTTGGCGATCACCTGCAGCTGCGCGGCATCGGCCAACTGGGCCGCGCCGATGCGCTCGTTGAGGGTGATGATCGCGCCGTCGACCGAGGCCAGGCGCTCGGCGATCTGCTGCGGCGACCAGGCGGTGACGGTATCAGTGGCCAGCAGCTGCACGCGATCGCGCAGCGGCGCGATGGCCGCGTCGACCAGCGGCTGGCTCACCCACACCGTCGGCCGGGTATCAGCCATCGATCTGCCCGGGAATGCGCGGGGTGATGGTGCCGACGTCACCGCACTGGGCGCGGTGGCGCAGGGCCTGGTCCATCAGCACCAGCGCCATCATCGCCTCGGCGATGGGGGTGGCACGGATGCCGACGCACGGGTCGTGGCGGCCGGTGGTGACCACTTCGACCACGTTGCCTTCGGTATCCAGCGACGGGCCCGGCAGGCGCAGGCTGGAGGTGGGCTTCAGCACGATGGAGGCGACCACCGGCTGGCCGGTGGAAATGCCGCCAAGGATGCCGCCGGCATGGTTGCTGGTGAAGCCCTGCGGGGTCAGCAGGTCACGGTGCTCGGTGCCCTTCTGCGCGGCGCTGGCGAAACCATCGCCGATCTCCACGCCCTTCACGGCGTTGATGCTCATCAGCGCGGCGGCGAGGTCGCCGTCGAGCTTGCCGTAGATCGGCTCGCCCCAGCCCGGCGGCACGTTGTCGGCCACCACGTCCACGCGCGCACCGACCGAATCACCGGACTTGCGCAGCGCGTCCATGTACGCCTCCAGCTCGGGCACCTGTTCGGCGTGCGGCCAGAAGAACGGGTTGTCTTCCACCGCCGACCAGTCGAAACCGGCCGGACGGATCTCGCCCAGCTGCGACAGGTAACCGCGCACGGTCACGCCGAAGCGCTCGGCCAGCCACTTCTTGGCGACCACGCCGGCGGCCACGCGCATGGTGGTCTCGCGGGCCGAAGAACGGCCGCCACCGCGCGGGTCGCGGATGCCGTACTTGTGCCAGTAGCTGTAGTCGGCGTGGCCCGGCCGGAACTGCTGGCCGATGTTCGCGTAATCCTTGCTGCGCTGGTCGGTGTTGCGGATCAGCAGGGCGATCGGGGTGCCGGTGGTCAGGCCCTCGTATACGCCGGACAGGATCTCGACCTCATCAGCCTCGCGGCGCGCCGAGGTGTGCCGGCTCTTGCCGGTGGCGCGACGCTGCAGGTCGATGGCGAATTCGGCCGCATCCAGCGCCAGCCCCGGCGGACAACCGTCGATCACGCAGCCGATGGCCGGCCCGTGCGACTCGCCGAACGTGGTGACGGTGAAAAGCTTGCCGAACGAATTGGAACTCACGGGCGCTGTGCCGCCAGTTCGGTGATGCGTGCGCTGTGGGCGATCAGCTCGCGGCATTCGACCGCGAAGATGCCCATCTGGCCGACCTTGAATTCGACCCAGGCGAAGTCGACTTCCGGCAGCAGCTTGATCAGGTGCTGCTCGGATTCACCCACTTCGCAGATCAGCAGGCCGTCCTCGCTCAGGTGCAGCGGGGCGTCGCGCAGGATCTTCAGCACCAGGTCCAGACCGTCGTCGCCGGCACGCAGGCCCATTTCCGGCTCGTAGGAGTATTCCTGCGGCAGGGCATCGGTCTCGTCGTTGGTGACGTACGGCGGGTTGGTGACGATCAGGTCGTAGTGGCGGCCGGTCAGGCCGTTGAACAGGTCCGACTTCAGCAGGGTCACGTTGTGCGCCTGCAGGCGTTCCTTGTTCTCTTCGGCCAGCGACAGCGCGTCATCGCTCAGGTCGACGCCGTCCACTTCCCAGTTCGGGTAGTAGTGGCCCATGGCGATGGCGATGCAGCCCGAACCGGTGCACAGGTCCAGCGCGCGGCTGACGTCACGGCCGGCCAGCCACGGCTCGAAGCCGCACTCGATCAGCTCGGCAATCGGCGAACGCGGCACCAGGGCGCGCGGATCGCTCTTGAAGCTGAGGCCGGCGAACCAGGCTTCACCGGTCAGGTAGGCGGCCGGGACGCGCTCGTCGATGCGGCGCTGGAACAGTTCCAGCACGCGGACCTTCTCGGCCTGCAGCAGGCGGGCCTGGCCGTAGGCCGGGCCGAGGTCGTGCGGCAGGTGCAGGCTGTGCAGCACCAGCTGGGTGGCCTCGTCCAGTGCGTTGTCGTAGCTGTGCCCGAAGGTCAGCCCGGCTTCGTTGAAACGGCTGGTGCCGTAGCGGATCAGGTCGATGATCGTGTGGAGTTCGGCGGCCGTTTCAGCGGTCATGGCGGTACTGCGGGCAAAGTGGCCCACGATTATAGAGGCTGGCGCCCGCGGCGGCATCCGTTGCGACGGAAACGATCAGGCTGCAGCCGGTATGATGGGGATTACTTCCTGCGGGGGCTCCCATGTTCAATCGCAACGTCGGCATCATCCTGCTGATCGCCCTGGCGGCGGGCCTGGGCCTGCTGGCCGCGCAGCAGGTGTTCGCGCCGAAGCCGCCGGCCAACCAGCCGGCCACCGAAGCGATCACCCTGTACCCGCACACCCGCGAGCTGCCCGATTTCAACCTGGCCCAGTCCGACGGCACCCGGCTCATCCCCGGCGAGCTGAAGGGCCACTGGACCCTGGTATTCCTCGGTTTCACCTTCTGCCCTGACGTGTGCCCCACTACCCTGGCCGAGCTGGCCGGTGCGCAGAAGCAGTGGGAAGCCCTGCCCGACACGCTGCGCCCGCGCGTGCTGTTCGTGTCGGTGGACCCGGACCGTGACAACGCCATCCGCCTGGGCGAATACGTGCACGGCTTCCACAAGGACACCCTGGCCGCCACCGCCGACATTCCCTCGCTGGAGCGCTTCGCCACCTCGCTGGGCTTCGTGTTCCAGAAGGTGCCGGGCAAGCATTTCGACGAGAATCCCGAAGATTACACCGTCGAGCACTCGGCCAGCCTGGCCGTGCTCGACCCGCAGGGCCGCCTTGCCGGCCTGGTGCGGCCCCCGTTCAACGCGCCGGCCATCGCCCGCGACCTGCAGAAGCTGACCGAGAAATCCGCCCCATGAGCCTGACCACCGCCCTGACGTACGCCCTGCCCCACCGCCTGCTGTCCTCGATGGCGCGCTCGCTGGCGTACTCGGACGACCCGCGCGTGTCGCGCTGGCTGATCGACACCGTCACCCGCAAGTTCGACGTCAACCTGGACGAAGCGGCCAATCCGGACCCGCGCAGCTACCCGACCTTCAACCAGTTCTTCACCCGCGCCCTGAAGCCGGGCGCGCGCGTGGCCGATGCCGATCCGCGCAGCCTGGTGATGCCGGCCGACGGCCGCATCAGCCAGCTGGGGAAGATCGAGGCCGGTCGCATTTTCCAGGCCAAGGGCCAGTCCTTCACCGCCGCCGAGCTGCTGGGCAGCGACGAGGATGCCAAGCCGTACAACGACGGCCTGTACGCCACGGTGTACCTGTCCCCGCGTGACTACCACCGCGTGCACATGCCGTGGACCGGCACCCTGCGCGAGACCGTGCACGTGCCCGGCCGCCTGTTCAGCGTCGGCCCGGCCGCGGTGAACGGCGTGCCGCGCCTGTTCGCCCGCAACGAGCGCCTGGTCTGCCATTTCGATACCAGCTTCGGCCCGATGGTCAGCGTGATGGTCGGTGCGCTGCTGGTGTCCGGCGTGGAAACGGTATGGAGCGGCGAAGAGATCCCGGCCTACGGCGACCGCATCACCCGCAAGGATTACCGCGGACAGGGCATCCAGCTGGAGCGCTTCGCCGAAATGGCGCGCTTCAACTACGGCTCGACGGTGATCGTGCTGCTGCCGCCGGGCGTGGCCGAGTTCGCCCCGCAGCTGGGCGCCGAAAGCCCGGTGCAGCTGGGCCAGGCGCTGGCAAGACTGCGCTGAAAAACCGGCGATGCCGGGCCTGTAGAGCCGAGCCCTTGCTCGGCTGCCGGGAAAAACAGCCGAGCATGGGCTCGGCTCTACAGAAAGCGGTACGTTATTGCAGGGTCGGGGCCGGGCCGACGTCGACGCCGTCGTAGTCTTCCACGCCGGTCTGGCTGGCCAGGGCGGCCAGTTCCTGGTTGCGCAGGTCCAGCGAGGCTTCGTCGTGGATCTCCACGCGCTCCACGTGCAGCACGTGGAAGGGCGCATCGCCCTCCTCCGGCTCCTGTTCGAACAGTTCCACCACCTCATAGCCCTGGGCTTCCAGGGTGGTCGCCAGCGCCTGCAGGCGGTCCGGGGTGGAATGCACGAAGTAATAGCCCCACAGCAGGGGCGTGGCGAGATCCCAATCGGTGTTCTCGCGCAGGTTGGCGAACAGATCGCGGGTTGCTTCCAGGTCCATGGCTCTCTTCCGGTTCGGTTACTTGTCGCAGCCCTGCAGCTTCAGCACCTGGCCGGGGCGCAGGTTGTAGCTGGGGGCCTTCAGGCCGTTGGCGCGCGCCAGGGTCGGCACTTCGCACTGGAACTTCGCCGCGATGCGGCCCAAGGTGTCGCCCTTGCCAACCTTGTAGGTCTTGGCGGGCTTGGCCTTGGGCGCCGCCGGGCGCGGTGCGGCGACCGGGGCCGTCGGTGCGGTCGGCACCGTGGCGCTGGCGTTCGGGTCGGCCAGCGGCACCACGCCGCCCACGGCCACGCTGCCGGTGTAGCTGGCGGCGGTCGGGCGCACGATGGCCGCGTTCAGATCGGCGGTGATCAGGGTGCGGGCCAGGTCCGCGCGCGGGCCGCTGACGCAGTTGCGCTGGTACAGGCCGGCGATGCGGGTGGTGGCGTTGATCAGCGTACCGGCCGGAATCCAGCCATCGGCTTCATAGCGCGGGTTGAGGTTGCGCAGCGCGCGCATGTAGCCGTCACGCGTGCCGTGGCTGCCCAGGCAGATGGTCAGCTCGTAGATGGTGGTCGACTTGGCCAGGCGCAGGGTGGCAGGCTGCGCGCTGATCTTCGGGAACTCCACGCCGTACTGCTGCGGGTGCAGGAAGATCCACGCCGCGGCGATCACCATCGGCACATAGTCCTTGGTCTCGCCGGGGAACTGGTTGTAGACGCTGTCGGTCCAGAAGCTCTGCCCGCCGCTCTGCTTGAACACGCGCGCGGCGCGACCTTCACCGCCGTTGTAGGCCGCCACCGACATTTCCACGTTGTTGTTCAGCTCGCGCAGGCGCTCGTTGAGATAGCTGGCGCTGGCTTCGGCGGCGCTGCGCGCATCGAAGCGGGTATCGAAGCCGGTGCCGTCCGGGCCCAGGCCGAATCGGCGGCCGGTAGCCGGCATGAACTGCATCAGGCCGGCCGCACCGGCGCGCGAGGACGCATGCACGCGGCCATTGGATTCCTTGGCCATGATGCCGAACAGCAGCGCCTCGGGCAGGCCGCGCTTTTCCCACTCGGGCCACATCACCGCGCGCAGGTTCTGGTAGTTCTCGTAGCTGGTCAGCAGGGCCGGACGCATGTCGGTCAGCCAGCGGCGGATGCCCGCCTGCACGGCCGGGTTGTACTCGACCATGTTGTCGAAGGCGTGGCGCTTGTCATTGAGCAGCGCCGCGGCGCGGGCGGCCTCGGGCACGTCGGCGGTCAGCGGGCCCACGTGGTCCGGGTCGGCCTCCAGGCGGTCGCCGCCCTCGTCGGCGCTGTCATCACTGGCGGCCGCGTCGGCATCACGCTTCAGCAGGCGCTTGTAGGTGACCAGCATGTTGCTCATCTGGCAGCCCTTCTGCTTCACGCATTCGCTGATGACATCTTCCATGTCCTCCAGCGCTGCATCGGCTTCGTTGCTGCCCTTGGGGTCGGCATTGGCGACCAGCAGCAGGGCATCGCTGTAGCGTTTCTCGGCGGTGGCCATGCGCTGCTGCAGCGCATCGGCCTTCGCCTGGTCCCGTGCCGAAACACGCTGTGCATGGGCGTCGGGCGCCAGGGATACCAGGCCGGCGAGCGCCAGCAGCGGCCAACCACGGGAAATCAGGACAGGAACGGGCATTGGTGGCACTGTGTGCGAAACAGGCAGGCAGAGTAGCGGTGCCGCCAAGGTCCGGGCAACCCGGCCATCGGCCCGCCACCGTCGGCGGTTAACATTGGGCGCATTCACCACAAGGGCTGGACCATGGATCCGATTCTGCTCGGCAAAGGCATCACCGACGATGTGGCTGTGACCCTGCTGCCGAAACTCGGCAACCGCCATGGCCTGGTGGCCGGCGCCACCGGCACCGGCAAGACCGTGACCCTGATGACCCTGGCCGAGGGCTTCTCGCGGCTGGGCGTGCCGGTGTTCCTGGCCGATGTGAAGGGCGATGTGTCCGGCCTGGCTGTACCCGGCAGCGGTGCCGATGCCCTGCTGCAGCGCGCCGCCGAGATCGGCGTGGCCGACTACGCCCCGGCCGGCAGCCCCACCGTGTTCTGGGATCTGTACGGCAAGCTCGGCCACCCGGTGCGTACCACCATCAGCGAGATGGGCCCAACCCTGCTGGCGCGCATCCTGGAATTGAACGACACCCAGGCTGGCGTGCTCGACATCGTCTTCAAGCTGGCCGACGACCGCGGCCTTCTGCTGCTGGACATGGATGACCTGCGCGCCCTGCTCGGCCTGGTGGCCGAGGAGCGCAAGGACATCTCCACCGAGTACGGCCTGGTCAGCGCACAGTCGATCGCGGCCATCCAGCGCTCGGTGCTGCGCCTGGCCCAGGACGGCGGCGAAGGCTTCTTCGGCGAACCGGCGGTGGAACTGGCCGACCTCATGCGGGTCAATCACGACGGCCGTGGCGTGGTCGGCATCCTCGCCGCCGATCAGCTGGTGCTCAAGCCCAAGCTCTATTCCACCTTCCTGCTGTGGCTGCTGTCGGAACTGTTCGAGCAGCTGCCTGAAGTGGGCGATCTGGAAAAGCCCAAGCTGGTCTTCATCTTCGACGAGGCCCACCTGCTGTTCGACGATGCGCCGGCCTCGCTGGTGCAGCGCATCGAGCAGGTGGTGCGGCTGATCCGCTCCAAGGGCGTGGGCGTGTATTTCTGCTCGCAGTTCCCTGACGACGTGCCGGGCAACATTCTGGGCCAGCTCGGCAACCGCGTGCAGCACGCGCTGCGCGCCTTCACCCCGCGCGACCAGAAGGCGGTGAAGACCGCCGCCGAGACCTTCGTACCCAATCCGAAGCTGGACGTGGCAAAAGTGCTCAGCCAGCTGGGTACCGGCGAAGCGCTGGTGTCCACGCTGCAGGACAAGGGCGTGCCGATGCCGGTGCAGCAGACGATGATCGCCCCGCCGCGCTGCCGGATGGGGCCGATCACCGAGGCCGAGCGCGCGCAGGTGCGTGCGGGCAGCCCGGTCGGTACCCGCTACGACACTGCGGTGAACCGCGAATCGGCCGCCGAACTGCTGGCCCAGCGCGCGCAGAAGGCCACCGAGCAGGCTGCGGCCCCGGCCGCGCGCAGCCGCGAGCAGGACGATGCCCAGGAAGGCGGCTTCGGCCAGTCGATCAAGGACGCGATCTTCGGCACCAAGCGCCGCCAGGGCATGATCGAAACCATGGCCAAGCAGACCACGCGCACGGTCGGCACCAAGCTGGGCAACCAGATCGTGCGCGGCATCCTTGGTGGCATTTTCGGCGGCAAGCGCTGATCTGCCATTGCTGGGGTCAGAGCCCTTTCCGCTGGAAAGGGATCTGACCCCGGGCTCCGACCCCACTCCCTGTTCGTCATCCTGAAAAGAAGTCGTATTGCATGTCGCGCTGGCGTCCCCCCGCAGAAAAAAGCACCGCCCTGATCACTGCCGCCGGCCACGCCCGGTTGAAAGCCGAGCTGGATGACCTGTGGCGGGTGCGCCGCCCCGAGGTGGTGAAGGCGCTGGCCGCGGCTGCTGCCGAAGGCGACCGCTCGGAAAATGCCGAGTACACCTACCGCAAGAAACAGCTTGGCGAGATCGACCGCCGTGTGCGCTACCTGACCAAGCGCCTGGAATCGCTGCGCGTGGTCGACACCACGCCGACCGATCCGCAGGCGGTGTTCTTCGGTGCGTGGGTGGAGCTTGAGAACGTGGAGAGTGGCGAGACCAGCCGCTATCGCATCGTCGGCCCGGACGAGACCGATGCAGGGCTGGGCTGGATCAGTATCGATTCGCCACTGGCGCGCGCGCTGCTGAAGAAGCGCATCGATGACGAGTTCGCTGTGGAGCTGCCCGGTGGGCAGTTCACGTTCGCGGTGATCGGGGTGGAGTACGCCTCTGTGTAGAGCCGAGCCCATGCTCGCTGAATGCACAGCAGCCGAGCATGGGCTCGGCTCTACAAAACCATCAGCGGCGGCGGGTAGTGGCGGCCGACGCGCAGCGGGCGGAAATAATCGGCGTTGCGGTAGAAGGCGGCATCCTGCACTTCATGCCAACCGGGAATACCGGCCAGCGGCAGCGGCCGCAGCTGCAGTGGATCGCCCAGCACCCTGCCCTCGTCGATGGCTCGGCCGACCGTCTCGACGCAGCCCGCTTCACCATCGCCCTGCACCACCACGCATTTGCCGACCAGCAGCCGGCCCGGCAGCAGCGCCTGCTCCATCAGCGCATGGCCGAACACCGCCACCACAGCGATGCCACCGCCCTGCCAGTGCGAAGGATCGAACAGTGCGCGCCAGTCATGCGCATCCCACGCGGCCAGCACGGCCGCATCGCGCACCTGCACGACCACGCCCGTTTCATCGAACTGCGTCAGCGCGGCCTGTGCGCGGTTGCGCTGGCCGGGCGCCATCGCCGCGATGTGCCGGCACTGCTGCAGATTGAGGGCACGCTTCAGCGGCAGCAGGCTGGCCCAGACCAGCGCGTTGAACAGGTCGTGCCAGTTGTCCCCGCGGGTCGCGAGGCGGCCCTGGGCGATGCGGATTTCGTAGTGCAGGCCATCGGCCAGCAGCGCGGCATCCTGCTCGACCAGCTGCAGCCCGGGCAGGGCCAGCCGGGCATCGAGCGCGGCGACGGTCGGCCAACCCGGTCCCGCCAGCAGATCGGCAAAGCCGCGCACGCCTTCGAACAGCGGATGCTCGAACACCCGCGCATCGACCGCCGCACGCAGCGGCGGGATGAAGCGACGAAGGCCGCCTGCGTCGCCGCCGGCGGCCGTCGCTGCAGTCACAGCACCTTGAGGTCGAACGCCGGACGCGTGGCACTGGCCAGCGCGTCACCATACAGGTCGTGCTCGTCGCTCTCGGTGATCTCCACATCGACGAACTCGCCCACGCGCAGCGGCACCTGGTCGGCGTTCTGGATGTGCACCAGGCCGTCGATCTCCGGCGCATCGGCCTTCGAACGGGCCACGGCGATATCGCCTTCGATGGCATCGACCAGGCACTGCTGCACGGTGCCGATCTTGGCTTCCAGGCGCGCGGCGGAAATCTGCGCCTGCTTCTCCATGAACCGGGCCAGGCGCTCCTGCTTCACTTCTTCCGGCACGGCATCGGGCAGGTCGTTGGCGGTGGCGCCCTCGACCGGCGAATAGGCGAACGCGCCCACGCGGTCCAGCTGTGCTTCGTCCAGGAACGACAGCAGTTCTTCGAACTCGGCCTCGGTCTCGCCCGGGAAGCCGACGATGAAGGTCGAACGCACGGTGATGTCCGGGGCGATGCGGCGCCAGTTCTGCACGCGCTCGAGAGTCTTCTCGACCGCACCGGGGCGCTTCATCAGGCGCAGAATGCGCGGGCTGGCGTGCTGGAACGGGATGTCCAGGTACGGCAGGATGCGGTTCTCCGCCATCAGCGGCACCACTTCGTCCACGTGCGGGTACGGGTAGACGTAGTGCATGCGCACCCAGGCATCGAGTTCGGACAGGCCTTCGCACAGCGCCTTCAGGCGGGTCTGGTAGGCCTTGTCGCGCCACATCTTCTCGGCGTATTTCACGTCCACGCCGTACGCCGAGGTGTCCTGCGAAACCACCAGCAGCTCGCGCACGCCGCCGCGCACCAGGCGCTCGGCTTCGCGCAGCACCTCATCCACCGGGCGCGAGACCAGCTTGCCGCGCATCGACGGGATGATGCAGAAGCTGCACGTGTGGTTGCAGCCCTCGGAAATCTTCAGGTAAGCGTAATGGCGCGGGGTCAGCTTCACTCCGTAGTCCGGTACAAGGTCCACGAAGGGATCGTGCCTGGGCGGCAGCGCTTCGTGCACTGCTTCCATCACGCTCTGGTAGTCCTGCGGGCCCGACACCGCCAGCACGTTCGGGTACGCCTCGCGGATCTGCTCCGGGCGCTTGCCCAGGCAGCCGGTGACGATGACCTTGCCGTTCTGGTTCATCGCCTCGCCGATGGCGTCCAGCGATTCGGTCACCGCCGAATCGATGAAGCCGCAGGTGTTGACCACCACCACGTCGGCCGAATCGTAGGACGGGACGATGTCATAACCTTCCGAGCGGAGCTGGGTGAGGATGCGCTCGGAATCGACAAGGGCCTTCGGGCAGCCAAGGCTGACGAAGCCGACTTTGGGGTTCAGCTGGGACATGGAAATCGCGGGACTCTGGGGGCCTGGGCCCCTGCCGGCATGGCAGGGGGTCCTGGGGGCCGGGGCCTGAAAGGGCGCCAGTATAGCGGGGTTGGTGGCGGGGCTCTGAACGGCCAGCCGCCTGAACGGGCACAGCCGCTGACACGCCGCTAACCCGGCCAGCGTCGACAATGCAGGCCTGTCCCCTGCAACGAGGTACCCGACGATGTCCGAATGGATCACCCTGGATACGCATCATGGCCCGGTCCGCGCCTGGCAGGTCCTGCCCGAGGGCAAGCCGCGCGCGGCGCTGGTGGTCATACAGGAAATCTTCGGGGTCAACGCGCACATGCGCGGGGTGGCCGAGCGCTTCGCCGCCGAAGGCTACGCCGTGCTGGCGCCGTCGTTCTTCGACCTGGTCGATGGCCCGGAATCCGACCCCGATGCCCTGCCCTACAGCCCCGAGGGCGTGAAGGACGGCCTGGAGCGGGTCAACACCCTGGGCATGGAGAAGGCGCTGGAAGTGGTCCGCGCCGCAGCGACGCGCCTGGCCCCCCATGGCAAGGTCGGCACCGTCGGCTACTGCTGGGGCGGCAGCGTGGCCCTGCTGGCGGCGATGCGCCTGGGCCTGCCCTCGGCCAGCTACTACGGCGGCCGCAACGTCAGTTTCCTCGACGAAACGCCCAAGGCGCCGGTGATCTTCCACTTCGGCGCCCAGGACAAGAGCATCCCACCGGAAGCCGTGCAGGCCCACCGCGAAAAGCTGCCGCAGATGGCCACCTACGTCTATCCAGCCGACCACGCCTTCAACCGGGAGGTCGGACATGCGTATGATCCAGACAGCGCCGCCCTGGCGCTGCAACGCACCCTGGACTTCTTCACGGAGCATCTTGGATGAGCGATTTCGAACTGGATTCACGCCTGGCCACCGACAGCGTCCTGGTAGCAGAAGGCCCGTTGTCGCAAGTGCGGTTGATGAACGACGAACGGTTCCCTTGGCTGGTGCTGGTGCCGCGCCTGGCCGGGATCACCGAATGGATCGAGCTGGACGGCGAGCAGCAGGACAAGCTGCGCACCGAACTCAACCGCGCCTGCAAGGCCCTGCACGGTACGGACGGGGTGGAGAAGATCAACATCGGCGCGCTGGGCAACATCGTGCGCCAGCTGCATTTCCACGTGATCGGCCGCCACGACGGCGATCCGGCGTGGCCGGGGCCCGTCTGGGGCAGTGGTCCGGCGCACCGCTACGAGCCGGCCGCACTGGACCAGCATGTCGCCTACTGGAAGGAACGGCTAGGATATCCGGCCCACCCCTGAGCCTTTGACGACCCGATGCGCTTCAATCTCGTCGCCGCCATCCTGCTGATCCTGATCGGCTTGTTCATGCTCGCCAGCAACTTGGGCTGGACGCACCTGAATCTGTCCAAGCTGTTCCTGACCTGGTGGCCGGTCGGCCTGGTCGGCGTCGGCATCGCGATGCTGTTCGGACGCGGCAAATAAAGGTAGCGCCGGGCCATGCCCGGCGAATGCACCACGCGGCCCATACGAAAACGCCGGGCATGGCCCGGCGCTACCGATATGTTGATCAGGTGCGCGGCAGGGTCACGCCGGTCTGGCCCTGGTACTTGCCACCGCGGTCCTTGTACGAGGTCTCGCAGACGTCGTCGGCCGCGGCCTGGAAGAACAGCATCTGGGCCACGCCTTCGTTGGCGTAGATGCGCGCCGGCAGCGGCGTGGTGTTGCTGAATTCCAGGGTGACGTGGCCTTCCCACTCCGGTTCCAACGGGGTCACGTTGACGATGATGCCGCAGCGGGCATAGGTGCTCTTGCCCAGGCACACCACCAGGGTGTCGCGCGGAATGCGGAAGAACTCCACCGTACGCGCCAGCGCGAAGCTGTTCGGCGGGATGATGCACTCATCACCGACGATGTCGACGAAGCTGCCCGGGTCGAAGTGCTTGGGGTCGACGATCGTGGAGTTGATGTTGGTGAACACCTTGAACTCGCGCGAGCAGCGCACGTCGTAACCATAGCTGGAGGTGCCGTAGCTGACGATGCGCTCGCCGTTGGCGTGCTTCACCTGCCCGGCCTCGAACGGCTCGATCATGCCGTGCTGCTCGGACATACGGCGGATCCAACGGTCACTCTTGATGCTCATGCTCTGTCCTGGGTACGAGGGGGCGCGTGGATTCTAGCAGGGGGCCGGGCACGCACGCCGCAGCCCCGCAGGCCTGGCCTTACAGCAGCGAGGACAGGATCTGGATCGAGGCACGCGGGCGCTTGCCCACCTCCTCCACCAGGCGCTCGGCGGCGCGGCGGTAGGCCTGGGCCGCGGTCGACTGGGGCTGGACGACGGTGATCGGGTTGCCGGCATCCCCCTGTTCGCGGATGTCGATCTGCAGCGGCAGCGACCCCAGCAGCGGCACGCCGTACTGCACGGCCATGCGCTCGCCGCCGCCCTCGCCGAACAGGTGCTCGATGTGGCCGCAGTTGCTGCAGGTGTGCACGGCCATGTTCTCGACGATGCCCAGCACCGGCACCTCCACCTTCTCGAACATCTTCAGCGCCTTCTTCGCATCCAGCGTGGCGATGTCCTGCGGCGTGGTGACGATGACCGCACCGGCCAGCGGAATCTTCTGCACCAGGGTCAGCTGGATGTCACCGGTGCCCGGCGGCAGGTCGATCAGCAGGTAGTCCAGATCGTCCCACAGCGTGTCTTCGAACAGCTGGGTCAGGGCGGCGGTCGCCCGCGGCGCGCGCATGATCAGCGGCGTCTCGTCTTCCACCAGGTAGCCGATGGACATGGTGTCCACGCCGAACGCACGCATCGGCTCGATGCTCTTGTTGTCCGGGCTTTCCGGGCGGCCGGACAGGCCGAGCATGGCCGGCACGCTGGGGCCGTAGATATCGGCGTCGAGCACGCCCACGCGGGCACCGAGCTGCTGCAGCGCGACGGCCAGATTCACCGAGGTGGTGGACTTGCCCACGCCCCCCTTGCCCGATCCCACCGCGATCACGTTACGGATGCGCGCATGGGGCGAAAGGCCCTTCTGCACCTGGCTGGCATGGGGACGACGGGCGGGGCTGTTCACTGCGGACTCCGGAAGCGGTTCATGGGGCGGGCAACCTCCCATCATACAAGTTCAGCCAGGCGCAGCCCTGCCATCCTGCGCGCGTAGCCAACCAGCACCGAACACCTGCTGCACGCGGAATACAGCTTCAACAGAATCTACTGGCAGCGTTAATTCAGCCGACTGCTTTTGGGTGAAACGCAGCGCTCATTTTAAATTCAATAGTTAAGAATAAGTAAATATATTATTAAGACAGCTTTACGACGCCTGAAAATAAATGCCCATCTCGTTGAATTCACCTAGAAATTATTCACAAACACAAAGATTTCTTACGGTCTCGTGCCATTA
This sequence comes from Stenotrophomonas sp. STEN054, assembly GCF_056854535.1. NCBI lineage: Bacteria > Pseudomonadati > Pseudomonadota > Gammaproteobacteria > Lysobacterales > Lysobacteraceae > Stenotrophomonas > Stenotrophomonas sp. STEN054. The sequence goes on from NZ_JBXFWG010000001.1 coordinate 34,381, forward strand.
ACGTTAATGCCGTGTTACGGTCAGCTCGCCAGCCTTGAAACTGAAGGCTGATTGAATGCTCCGGGAAAGGAACTGCCTGGACTTACTTAATGGATGAGATATCGCAATGTCTCGTCGTCGCACCAATGTCGTCCGCCACCCGCTCTCACTCGCGCTGTTCGGCAGCCTGCCAGCCACCGCCCTTCCCGCCTTCGCCCAGGACAGCAGGGAGACCACCGACCTCGGTCGCGTGACCGTCACCGGTTCGCTCATCCCGCAGACCCAGGTGGAAAACCACACCCCGGTGCTGACCGTCACCGCCGAGGACATCCAGACCCGCGGCTTCCCCAGCATCGCCGAATTCCTGCAGCAATCCTCGCTGACCACCGGCGGCCTGCAGGGCGGCCAGTCCTCCGCGGCCTTCACCCAGGGTGCCGAAGCGGCCGGCATGTTCGGCCTGGATCCGGGCTACACCAAGTACCTGATCAACGGCCGCCCGATGCTGCAGTACCAGGCGCTGTACAACGGCAGCGACGCCTTCAACAACATCAGCGGCATCCCGATCGACATCGTCGAGCGCATCGAGATCCTGCCGGGCGGCCAGTCGTCGCTGTACGGCTCCGATGCCATCGCCGGCGTGGTCAACATCATCCTGAAGAAGCGCATGGATGGCGGCACGATCAACGTGCGCGGCGGCGCCTACACCGAGGGCGGCGGCAACAACGTCCGGGTCAGCGTGGCCAAGGGCTTCAACAGCGCCGATGATCGCTTCAACGCGCTGTTCAACGTGCAGTACGAGACGTCCAGTCCGATCTGAGGCTACCAGCGCGACCTGACCAAGGTGAACAACCCTGGCGGCTACTCGCCGCAGGTGCCGTCCAACGACTTCCTCGTCTACCTGCCCGCCGAAAACAACGCGTTCGTCATGATGGACCCGACCCGCTGCGCCAGCGTGGCCGGGCAGTTCGGCGGCACCACCGAACTGGGCGTGCGTGCGGCCGGTGAGTCCTGCGGCTCCAAGTACAGCGCTGGCTACCGCACCATCAAGAACGCCAAGGAAAGCAGCCAGTGCTATTCCTCGCTCAACTTCCAGGTGAACGAGAACTTCGAACTGTTCGCCGAGGCGCTCTACAGCCTCGAAGAGATCAACTACGTCACCGGTTCCGGCTACACGTTCTGGAGCACCGGGCCGGGCTTCGGCTACATCTACGACCAGGACACCGACCAGTACATGAGCCTGCAGCGCGCGTTCGCGCCGGAGGACATTGGCGGCCAGGGCTACCGTGACATCCAGGAAACCAACCGCAACAAGGCCTGCCAGATCACCCTGGGCGGCCGCGGCACTTTCGGCACCAACTGGGATTACAGCGCCAGTTTCAGCCGCGGCGAGTACAAGCTGACCGAGCGCAGCTTCGCTCGCTGGGCCGAACCGATCGACAGCTGGTTCGAACAGAACGTGTTCGGCCCAGTGCTCGGCCAGACCGATGATGGCTACAACATCTACAGCCCGAACTGGGGCGCGTTCTATTCGCAGCTGCCGGCAGGCGCGTTCCAGAGCTTCACCGGCTACAACTACAACAAGAGCCTCACCTGGCAGAACCTGGGCCGCGTGCAGCTGACCAACAGCGGGCTGTTCTCCCTGCCCGGTGGCGACGCCGGCCTGGGCACCCCGTCGTCGAAGGCGGCAGCGAAGGCTGGGATTACAGCCCGGATGCGCGCCTGCTCGACGGTGAAGTCTGGGGCACCACTTCAGTGGCCGGCGCCGGCCACCGCAGCAACTACGCGGTGACCGGCAAACTGCGCCTGCCGCTGCTCGACTCGCTCACCGTCACCGGTTCGGGCCGCTACGACGCCTTCAAGATCGCGGACAACACGGTCGACAAGTCGACGTAAAGCATCGGCGTCGAGTCCCGTCCGATTGAAAGCCTGCTGTTCCGCGGCAAGTACGGCACCGCGTTCCGTCCGCCGTCGTTGCCCGATGCCTTCCAGGGCGAAAGCGGCTTCTACACTGCCGCCACCGACTACTACCGCTGCGCACAGCTGGGCTTCGAGCCCGCCTACACCGTCGGCTGCCCGTATGCAGGCCAGTCCACCCTCGGCGTGCAGTCGGGCAGCCCGGAACTGGAACCGATCACCGCCGATGTGTGGAACGCCGGCGTGGTCTGGGCACCGATGGCCAACCTCTCGCTGTCGGTGAATTACTACCGCTGGAAGATCGAGAACGAGGTCGACACCCTCAGCTCCGACCAGCTGCTGCGTGCCGAGCACTACTGCCGCAACAACCTGGACAACAACACCAACGCCACCTGCAGAACGTGGCCGACTGGGTCACCCGCGATGCGTCGGGCAACCTGGACCAGATCTACACGCCCAAGCTCAACGTGGCACGGCAGAACCTCAATGCGCTGACCGCCAGCTTCAAGTACGTGCAGGACATTGGTCGCTTCGGCTCGCTGCAGTTCGCCAGCAACTACACCAACATCCTCAAGCGCGAAGTGCAGCCGGAGACCGGCGATGACTACCTGGACCTGCTGCGCGATCCGCATGCGATGTGGAACTACCAGGCCTTCGCCAAGGTGCGAGCCGATGGTTCGATCGGCTGGGCGAAGAACCAGTGGACCACCACCCTGTACTACAACTACATCGGCCGTACCCCCAACTACATGGCGTACCTGGGCGAAGGCTATGACTACGTCCACTCCTCGGGCTACAAGGCTGGCAAGTGGGGCTCGTACACCACCTACAACCTGAGCGTGAGCTACCGCGCGATGGACAACCTGACCCTGTCGCTGATGGTCAACAACGTGTTCAACAAGAACCCGTCGAGCCAGCGCCACAGCTTCGGCGGCAACAGCAGCGCGCCGTACAACGAAAGCCTCTACAACCCGTACGGCCGGGCGATCTACGCCCAGATGCAGTACGACTTCGGCGCGAAGTAAGCGTCGCGACGCTCCAGGGAATGACTGGTACTGGCCCCGCTTCGGCGGGGCCTTTTTTTTGCCCGCGTGGCTGGCCCGCGGGCGTCGCAACGCCCCCCCTCCCCCGTCTGCCGTCACAACCCGGACTGCCGGCTGAACATCCAGCACCGTCTGCACCCTCCGCAGGGAGTCGGCGCGGCGTGCCAAGCAGAGAAACCTTTCATTTGAAATCAACGCCTTGTATCAAAAATCCATCCAAATCAGCACTTTGCCTAGCTTGGCTTCATGACGGGAGCATGAACAGTTGACACATTAAGTTAAGGTCGTGTTAACGTCAGCTCATCGGCTTGTGAAGCCGGTTACAGGACGGGGCGAAAAGCCCTACAGGGACGACAGGCCCACGCGCCTGTCGAGATTCGATACATCAGGGGATCCATCCATGACCATCCGCACGGCGCTCAGCCGCCACCCGCTGAGCTTTGCTCTGACGACCGCCCTGCTGGCAGCCGTCGTTTCGCCCGCCTTTGCCCAGGAAGCCGGCAACGAAGCCGGTGGCAAGAACGCCACCAACCTGGACCGCGTTTCGGTCGTCGGCTCGCGCATCAAGCGCGCTGAAGTCGAAGGCCCGGCGCCGGTCACCGTCATCTCGCGCGCCGACATCGATCGCGAAGGCTTCCAGTCGGTCGGCGACATGCTGCAGACCCTGACCCAGAACACCACCAGCTCGTTCACCGGCGATCTCGCCGTGACCGGCTTCACGCCCAACGCCCAGGTGGTCAACCTGCGCAACCTGGGCCCGGGCTACACCCTGACCCTGGTCAACGGCCGCCGCCCGGCGCAGTACCCGCAGCCGTACAACCGCGACAACAACGTGGTCAACATCAAGGCCATTCCGAGCTCGATCGTCGAGCGCGTTGAAGTCCTGACCGGCGGCGCCTCGGCCATCTACGGTTCGGACGCTGTCGCCGGCGTGATCAACATCGTGCTGCGCAAGAACTACGACGGCAACCAGCTGCGCCTGACCACGGGCACCACCGAAGAAGGCGGCGGCGACAACGTCAACGTCGAATACACCGGCGGCAAGACCGGCGACCGCTGGAGCGCGACCTACGCCCTGCAGTACAGCGAGAACGAGCCGGTGTTCGCCTCGCAGCGCCACGCGCTGGCCGATACCCGCAACAACGCCGCCGGCATCGCGGTGAATCCGTCGCTGTCGCTGGTCGCCCTGAGCTCGGCCGGCCTGAACGGCCACGTGCGCAACCAGAACGCGCTGTACAACGCTGCGGCCTGTGATGCGTTCGACTACACCACGGTGACCACCGCCTCGCGCGGCACCTACTGCGGCAGCTACACCCAGGTCGCCGCCCGTTCCATCTGGAACAAGAACCAGAACTTCAACGGCTACGGCTACGGCACGTTCGACGTGACCGACACCACCCAGCTGTTCGGCAGCGTCAACTTCTACAAGACCAAGGCCAAGGCCAGCGGCGGCATCGAGTTCTGGGGCACCTCGGGTGACCGCTTCACCTCCAACCCGAGCGGCGCCGCGACCAGCGTGTACTACGACTCCGCCCTGCAGGACCTGATCCAGCTGCAGCGCACCTTCAACCCGTTTGAACTGGGTGGCAACGAAGCCGCCAGCACCCTGTACGACGAGAAGAGCTACGACTTCACCTTCGGTGCGCAGGGAACCTTCGCCGATCGTTTCGACTGGGAAGCGAGCGTCAACTACGGCAAGTACGAGTACGAAGCCGACCGCCCGCGCCTGCTGGCCAAGGCCGTGCATGACTACTTCCTGGGCCCACTGCAGGGCTACATCAGCAATTACCCGATCTACACGCTGAACCAGGACCGCTGGAACACTCCGATCACCCCGGAGATCTACCAGAGCTTCTCCACCCGCGTGAAGAACGTTGCCGAATCGACCTCGGCCACCGCCAACTTCAACATCAGCGGCGACCTGTTCGAGCTGCCGGCCGGCCCGGTGGGCTTTGCGGCGGTCATCGAAGGCATGCGCCAGACCACCGACTTGGTCAGCGACGTGCGCACCAACCAGCTGCGTCCGATCGACGACCAGACCATCTACAACCTGACCAGCTCCGGTGAAACCCACGGCGCCCGTAACCGCTATGCGGTGGGTACCGAATTCCGCGTGCCGATCTTCAGCAACCTGTCGATGAACCTGGCAGGCCGCTGGGACAAGTACGACGACATCACTGCCGTCGACGATGCCAAGACCTTCAACGTCGGCCTGGAATACCGTCCGTTCAGCAACCTGCTGATCCGTGGTTCCTACGCCACCAGCTTCCGCGCACCGGACATGCAGCTGGTCTACGCCGAAGGCGCCGCCTCGTTCTCGACCATCCTCGACGAATACAGCTGCCGTTCGGGCACCGGCCTGGGCCAGGCTGCAGGCGCTCCGGGCCGTACCCGCGCGCAGTGCAACGTGACCGGTGACGTGACCCTGTACCAGGCGCAGTCGCTGATCGCCGGCAACCCGAACCTGAAGGAAGAAGAAGGCAAGTCGTGGGGCGCCGGCTTCGTGTGGGACATCATGGACTCGATGTCCATGTCGGTGGACTACTACAAGATCCGCCTGGAAGATGCCTCAACCCAGCTTAGCTCGACCTACCTGCTGCAGAACGAAGCCAACTGCCGCCTCGGCGTGCGCCCGGATGGCACGCCGTTCGAGCAGGGCTCCGATTCGGCCTTCTGCCGCAACCTGACCGCGCTGGTCACCCGTACCAACGCACCGGGCACCACCCTGGACGGCCGCATCTCTCAGATCAACACCGCGTACATCAACGCGGCGCTGCTGGAAACCAGCGGTATCGATGCCACCTTCAAGTACAAGCTGGATACCGATCGCCTCGGCGACTTCGGCCTGGACCTGGGCTACTCGCTGGTGCTGACCAACAAGTACCAGGAAAACAGCGACGACGAGCTGATCGACTACCGCGACCTGCCGCTGTATGACTACAGCCAGCGCAGCCGCCTGCGCGGCAGCCTGAGCTGGGCCGGCGACGAATGGGGTGCCACCCTGTTCGGCACCCGCTACGGTTCGAACTGGAACGCCGCCTGGACCGAACGCCTGGCCCCGTACATGCAGTACAACCTGCAGGTCAGCAAGAAGTTCGGCCCGAACGTGCGTGCCGAGTTCACGGTGGTCAACCTTACCGACAACCAGTTCCGTCGCGACCCGACCAACACCGCGTACCCGTACTTCAACAGCTACATCGGTGCCGACCCGCTGGGCCGTCGCTACTACTTCAGCCTGTCCTACCGTTTCTGATGCGACAGGTTGTGTGACAAGCAGAGCCCGGCCTAGGCCGGGCTCTGTATTTGCGCACCGGCAGCAACGCCATATCCCGGGCCACGAAGGCCCGCCATTTGAAGGGGATACACGATGTACAAGCTGTCCTTCGCCCTGCTTGCACTGGCATTGGGCACCACCGCCGTGCCGGCCTCCGCCGCACCGGCCTACTCGGTCGAAGATTTCGTCAAGCACGCTGCCTACGGCAACGTGCGCATCTCGCCCAATGGCCAGTACCTGGCCGTGACCATGGACCACGGCGACCAGGACGTGCTGGCGGTGTTGCGCACCAGCGACCTGAAGGTGCTCAAGGTCAACCAGCTGCCGGAAAAAAAGAGCGTCGGCCAGTTCACCTGGATCGCGCCGGACCGCCTGATGTTCAATGCGGTAAAGAAGATGGGCGGCTATGCCCAGCCCTTCGCCACCGGTGAATGGTTCGCGGTCAATGCCGACGGCAGCCAAGCCGTGCCGCTGATCTTCTACGGTACCCGCGATGCCACCCAGCGCGGCAAGACCGTCGGCCGCGAAAGCTTCAGCCTGCTCGACACGCTGAAGGACGACGACCGCAACGTCATCATGCAGTCGCGCTACCCGCGCTCCAACGAAGGTGCCGGCACACAGGTGGTGCAGGTCGATACCTTCAGCGGCCGCCGCACAGTGCTCGCACGCGCGCCCAAGGACGACTGCTCCATCGCGCTGGACGCGCAGAAGGAACCGCGTTTCGCCGTCTGTTCGTCCAGCCGCAACGAGGAAGGCGAGTACGACGAGCGCACCGAACTGTACCGCCGCGATGGCCGCGATTGGACCTTGGTCAACGCGTCCAAGACCGACGGCAAGCATCTGTGGGTCGAGCGCGCTACCGCCGATGGCACCGTGTATGTCACCCAGAGCGACGACAAGGCGCCCGGCGCGGTGGGCACGCTGGACACCGCCACCGGCGCGTTCACCTCCCTGTTCCAGGACCCGGTGGCCGAAGTCTCTGACTACATCTGGTCCACCGATGACAACCGCCTGCTGGGCGTGATCACCGAAGCCGGTGCACCGAAGGTGACCCTGGTCGATGAGAACCACCCCGACGCCGAACTGTATGGCTCGCTGGCCGCATCGTTCCCCGGTGAACTGGTGGATTTCTCCAGCCACACCGCCGATGGCAGCAAGATCATCGTCTCGGTCTACAGCGACAGCAATCCGGGCGAGCTGTACCTGTATGACCGCGCCACCGGCAAGGCACGCTTCCTGATGCAGCGCGCGCCGCAGCTGGACAAGGCGCGCATGGCCTCGGTCAAGCCTTTCAGCTTCACCGCGCGCGACGGCAAAACCATCCATGCCTACCTCACCCTGCCCCATGGCAGCGACGGCAAGAACCTGCCGCTGATCGTCAACCCGCACGGCGGTCCGATCGGCCCGCGTGACAACTGGGGCTTCTCCGGCGAAACGCAGCTGTTCGCCAGCCGCGGCTATGCGGTGCTGCAGGTGAACTACCGCGGCTCCGGTGGCTACGGCAAGGCGTTCCAGGATGCGGGCCACAAGCAGTGGGCCGATGGCATCCAGAACGACATCATCGATGCCACGCAGTGGACCATCAACCAGGGCTACGCCAACAAGGACCGTATCTGTATCTACGGCGGCAGCTTCGGCGGCTACTCGTCGCTGATGGCCCCGATCCGTGCACCGGGCCTGTTCAAGTGCACCTTCGGCTACGTCGGCGTCTACGACATCGACATGATGTTCAAGAAGGGCGACATCCCGGAACGCGAATCGGGCCAGCGCTTCCTGCGCCGCACCCATGGCACCGACACCGCCGACTGGACCCGCACCTCGCCGGCACGTCGCGCATCGGAAGTGAAGATCCCGGTGTACCTGGCCGCAGGCGCGCGTGACGTGCGCACGCCGCCGGAACAGACCGAGCTGATGAACAAGGCGCTGATCGCCGCCGGCAACACGCCCGAAGGCATGATCATCGAGCCCGGCGAAATGCACGGCTTCTATGGCGTGCCGGCGCGGGTGAAGCTGTACACCACGATGCTGGATTTCTTCGGCCGCCACATCGGCCCGTCGACGGCATCGGGGGCAAAGGCGGCTGACTGAGCCGTCCCCGGCTCCCTGAACAGGGGAGCCGGGAACTTCGGGCACCTTTTGGCGCACCATGAAGGTGTGCCTGCGTGTACCCGGCAACGGGTGCGTGGGTGCCATCGTTCAATCAAGGAGAGATACCGATGTACCGCAGGCTCATGCTTACAGCCCTGCTGCCTTTCGCGCTGCACGCCCCGCTCGCGCTGGCCGCCAAGCCTTCACCGGCCGCCGCGCCGGATCCCACCGAGGATCCGATGATGATCACCGCCGGCTTCCTCAGCGGCCACCCGGACCTGCGCTTCCGCCTGTTGGGCATCGAAAAGCGCGACGCCGGCAAGATGGAACAGGCGTTCGGCTTCTTCCAACGCGCCGGCTTCTATGCCGACAAGCCGTCGCAGGCGATGGTCGCGGAAATGCTGTGGAATGGCACCGGCACTCCGGTCAACCGCGCCCTTGCCTACGCCTGGATGGACCTGGCCGCCGAGCGCGGCTATGAAGGTTTCCTCGACCTGCGCGAGCGCTACTGGGCCGCGTTGACGCCCGAGGAACGCGACCGTGCCCTGCAGGAAGGCCCGGCGGTCTACGCCCGTTTCGGCGATGAGGCCGCGCGCCCGCGCATCGATGCCGCGCTGCGCCGCGAACGCCGGCAGGTGACCGGCAGCCGCACCGGCGCGACCGGCAACCTGCGCATTGTGTTGCCCGGCCTGGTCGGCACTACGGAGATCGATGGCAGCAAGTTCTACGACGATCGCTACTGGGACCCGGAGAAGTACCAGGCCTGGCAGGATTCGGTATGGGCCAAGCCCAAGGTCGCCCGGGTCGACGTCGGTGCGGCAACCCAGATCAAGGACGAAGCCGACCGCAAGACCCGCATCGAGGCCGGCGCACCGCAGGTGGGTGCCCCCGAACCGCAGACCGCCGACGAACAGCCCCGGCTGGGCAACGGCAAACCCTGATGTCTCCGCTGCCGGCCTTGTGCCGGCAGCGTTCTTTGCGCAGCCCGTGCCGCGACCTGCCCGATTCTGGCGGCTGTGCTGCGGCCCATGTACAACGGGCCGGCGGCTTGCCATCGCCCATGACCTTCGACACCCTTGCAGGGCGGGCCGGCGGCGTATCGTTCGGCCCACGGCCGTCCTGCGGCCCTTCCCTGACTCACTCGGCCTGGAGGCCATACAAGTGACCCGTACTCCCAAGATCGTGCTGCTGACCCTGGCCGTTTCGGCCGCGCTGGTCGGCTGCGGCAAGACCGATACCCCGGCAAAGGATGCCGCCGCCTCCACGCCGGCCGCCACTGACCAGGCCACCACCTACAAGCTGGACGAAGCCAAGCTGCCGGCCTACAACGCCTTCCAGGCCAGCGACCTGGACAGCAATCTGGACGCCTGCGGCGCCTTCGGCGACTACGTCAACGGCAAGTGGCTGGCCGCCAATGAGATTCCGGGCGACCGCACCAGCTGGGGCGCCTTTACCATCCTCGACGAGCGTTCGGTAGCGGCGCAGCACCAGCTGGCCGAGCAGGTCGCCCAGGTCAAGAACCCGAACCACATCGAGAAGATCGTCGGTGACCTGTGGGCCACCGGCATGGACGAGGCCAAGATCAACGCTCAGGGCATCGAGCCGCTGAAGGCCGACCTGGCCGCCATCGACGGCCTGCAGGACAAGGCCGCCATCGCCGATTACCTGCGCACCAGCGCCGCCAAGGGTGAAAACATCCTGTTCGGATTCGGCGCCGAAGCGGACTTCAAGAACTCGGCCATGAACATGGCCTACGCCAGCCAGGGCGGCCTGGGCCTGCCTGACACCACCTATTACACCGACGCCAAGAACGCCGACAAACTGAAGGCCTACCAGGCGCACGTCGCCAAGGTGCTGGAACTGTCGGGCGTGGCCGCTGCCGACGCCGCCAAGCAGGCCGAGGACGTGGTCAAGTTCGAGACCCGCCTGGCCAAGTCCTCCAAGTCGCGCGTGGAACTGTCGCGCAACGTCGAGCTGTTCTACAACCCGCTCACCCTGGCCGACGCCGACAAGCTGACCCCGAACTTCAGCTGGACCGAGTTCTTCAAGTCGCAGGGCGTTGCCGCGCCGGAGAAGTTCTCGCTGGCCATGCCAGCCTTCCACGAGGAAGTGAGCAAGGCACTGGGCGACACCGACCCGTCGGTCTGGCGCGCCTACCTCCGCTTCCACACCGTTGACGGCGCCTCGCCGTACCTGGCCGATGCGTTCGTGCAGGAGAACTACGAGTTCTACGGCAAGACCCTGAACGGCCAGAAGGAACAGAAGCCGCGCTGGAAGCGTGTGCTGGGCACCATCGAGAACGATGCCGGCGAAGCCTTTGGCCAGCTGTACGTGAAGGTCGCCTTCTCGCCGGAAGCCAAGGCGAAGATGGAAGAACTGGTGAAGAACCTGGCCGCGTCGCTGAAGGAACGCATCCAGGGCCTGAGCTGGATGAGCGACGAGACCAAGGCCAAGGCCATCGCCAAGTGGGAGACCTTCACCCCGAAGATCGGTTACCCGGACAAGTGGCGTGACTGGGCCGGCCTGCAGACCCAGCGCGACAGCTACCTGGGCAACGTGCGCGCAGCCAACGAGTTCAACTACAAGTTCAACCTGTCCAAGGTCGGCAAGCCGGTGGACAAGACCGAGTGGGGCATGACCCCGCAGACGGTCAACGCCTACTACAACCCGCTGCAGAACGAGATCGTGTTCCCGGCCGCCATCCTGCAGCCGCCGTTCTTCGACCCGAAGGCCGACGACGCGCTGAACTACGGCGGCATCGGCGCGGTGATCGGCCATGAAATGACCCACGGTTACGACGACCAGGGCGCACGCTTCGGGCCGAGCGGCAACCTGGAAGACTGGTGGACCCCGGCTGACAAGAAGAACTTCGAAGGCCTGACCGGCAAGCTGGTCAAACAGTTCGACCAGTACAAGGTCGACGGCCAGGCAGTGAACGGTCACCTGACCCTGGGCGAGAACATCGCCGACCTGGGTGGCCTGGCCACTGCCTACGACGCCCTGCAGAAGGCCACCGCCGGCAAGGAAGATCCGAAGGTCGACGGCTTCACCCGCGACCAGCGCTTCTTCTTCAACTGGGCCACCGTGTGGCGCACCAAGTACACCGCGGAAAACGCCAAGGTCCGCCTGGCCACCGACCCGCACGCTCCGGCGCAGTTCCGCGCCATGGGTGCGCCGTCGAACCTGCCGACCTTCGCCGCCGCGTTCCAGTGCAAGGCCGGCTCGCCGATGGCCCGCACCGGCGACCAGCAGGTGGTGATCTGGTAAGCCGCGGCTGACGCCAAAGTGAACCTTCAAAGGCCCGGGATTTCCCGGGCCTTTGTTTTTGGCGGCTCAGGCCAGCCCTTCCCGGGGTCGGATCCCTTGCGCGCAGCGTGGGGGCTCTGACCCCATGCAGGTAGCGCCATCCACGCATGGCGTGAATCTACTGCCCATGCCACACCACCTGGTAGCGCCGGGCCATGCCCGGCGGAAGCCGCGTGACGCATGCATCCCGTGCCCATGCACGGCTTGCTATAGTTCGCCCGCCCTCAATCCATCACGGATTCGTTCTACATGCCCAATTTCCGTCCGCTTGCCGTTGCCCTGGGTATCAGCCTGGCGACCCTGGTCCCGACCCACGATGCGTTCGCTGCCAAGAAGAAGGCCGTGCGCGCCCCGGCCGTCAGCGCTCAGTGCAGCGATTTCTACGATGCCACCAACGCGGACTGGCTGAAGGCCAACCCGATGCCGCAGTCCGGCGCCGCCACCGCGCTGGGCCAGCTGGTCGACCGCAGCCGCCAGCAGCAGCGTGAACTGCTGGACGCCTCGATGAAGGCGCCACAGGGCAACGTGCAGAAGCTGCTGGGCGACTTCTGGGCCAGTGGCCTGGACGAAGCCGCGGTGGAAGCCGATGGCTCCAACCCGATCGCCCCGCTGCTGACCCGCATCAACGCGATAAAGAAGGCCAAGGACGTCCCGGCCTCGATCGCCGCACTGCACCAGGTCGGCATCCCGGTGGCCTTCAACTTCGGCCCGGACGTGGACCTGAAGGCGCTGGACCGCCACATCGGCTACTTCATGCAGGGCGGCATGGGCCTGCCCGACCCGGCGTTCTACACCCGAACCGATGCCGACACCGTGGCCCTGATGGGCCGCTACCGCAACTACGTCAAGCAGATCCTGGCCCTGACCGGTACCCCGGCAGCCAAGCTGGATGCCGAATCGCAGTCAGTGATCGAACTGGAAACCGAACTGGCGCGCAACGCGCAGTCGCTGGCCGGCATCAACAACCCGTTCAACAACTACGCGCCGATCTCGACCAAGGATCTGAACAGCCGCTACCGCAACCTGCAGCTGGATGCCTTCCTGAAGGCGCAGGGCGTGAACGACGATCTGGTTTCGCTGGCTGACCCGGGCCTGTTCAAGCAGCTCGACACGATGGTCACCAAGCTCAAGCCGGAACAGTGGAAGGCCTACCTGCGCTGGCGCGTGGGTGACTCGATGGCGCCGTACCTGTCCAAGGCCTACCGCGACGCCGAGTTCGAGTTCCGCGGCCGCGTGCTGCGCGGTGAGACCCTGCCCACGCAGCGCTGGGAGAACGTGCTGGACGCCATCAACGTGGCCGCTGGCCCGATGGTCGGCCGCGAGTACGCCGCCCGCCACCTGTCCGCCGAAGATCGCCGCCAGGCGGCGTGGATCGTCGACAAGGTGCGCGAAGTGCAGATCGAGGCGGTCAAGAACAGCACCTGGATGAGCGCCGAGGCCAAGGCCGAAGCACAGGCCAAGCTGGCCGCACTGAAGATCGAGATCGGCACTCCGCTGCGCGACCTGGATTACAGCGTGCAGCCGATGGGCCGTGGCTCGTTCGGCGGCAACATGTTGATCGCTTCAACCTGGCGCCATCGCGAAGAAATGAAGCGCATCGGCAAGGGCAACGCCGACCGTCGCTGGGACGTGCTGCCGCAGCAGCCGTCGCTGGCCTACGACCTGGCGCAGAACCGCCTGATCGTCACCGCCGCGATCCTGCAAGGCCCGGTGTTCAACGCCAAGGCCGATGCCGCCGACAAGTTCGGCAGCTTCGGTGGCCTGGTCGGCCACGAACTGAATCGCGCCGTTGACGCCAAGGGCGCCCTGGTCGATGCCAAAGGTGAACTGCGCAGCTGGTGGACCCCGGCCGACAAGACCGCCTGGACGCTGCTGGGCAGCCGCGCGGCCACGCAGTACGGCGCCTACGACTTCCCGGGCGTGAAGGGCGCCAAGGTCAACGGCACGCTGACCCAGGAAGAGAACCTGGCCGATATCGCCGGCCTGGAACTGGCCTGGGCGGCCTACGCCGCACAGGAACCGAAGGCGACGCCGACGCAGCAGCAGGGCTTCTTCCGCGCCTGGGCCGCGCTGTGGCCGCAGCAGCTGTCGCCGAACGAGGCCGCACGCCGCCTGACCGCCGACATCCGTGCACCGGGTCGCTGGCGCACCAACGGCCCGCTGTCGAACCTGCCGGCCTTCGGTGCGACCTTCAGCTGCAAGGCCGGCCAGCCGATGCAGCGCACCGAGGGTGAGCAGATCAAGGTCTGGCGTTGAACCTGGTCGTGATGCGGTAACGAAGAAGGCGCCTGCGGGCGCCTTTTTCGTGGGCGGCGCCTGCAAGAAAAGACCCCGGCAGATGCCGGGGTCAAATGTCCTGCTGAAAGAGAGCGGTGTTCTACATCAGAAGTCGTAGGACGCGGTCAGGCGAACCGAACGTGGCGTCGTGTAGTAGGTGCCGATGCCATAGGTATTGGAAATCGTGTGCTGACCCGATTCGTACGAAGGATCGGACTGCAGCTGGCGACGCTGGTTGAGCACGTTGAACACGTCCAGGCCGAAGGCCAGCTTGTGATCGGCAAAGGTCGGGCGATACATCACGCCCAGATCCAGGCGATAGGTCCACGGCTGGCGGCCGGCATCACCCGGACGCGACGGCTGGCCGTTGCAGTAGTGGTACGACGACTCATAGCCGATCGGATCGCTGCCATCCGCGCCGTAGTAACCCAGGCAGCTCTTCGGCATGCCCGAAGAGATGAGCATGGTGGCCGAGGCCGTCCACTCGTCGTTGAACTGGTACGCGCCGTAGCCCTTCAGCTGGTGGCGACGATCGTTGGCCAGGTAGCCACCGGCATACTCCATCAGGTAGTAGGAATCCCAGTCCTGGGTCTTGGACACGTCATCCTGGCCGATGTCCGACTTGACCTGGCCCTCGGTGTTGCCGAAGTTGCGCGACCAGGTGTAGTCCAGGCGGCCGTACCACTTGTCGCTCAGCGGATGTTCGATGAACAGATCAACTGCGACGTAGCTTCGCTTGGCCTTGTTGCCGTTGTAGCCCCAGTCCGACGAGCTCATCTGCACCGGGGTGTAGCCCGAACCATCGGCGTGCTTGACCATGAAGGTGTTGGTCTTGCCCGGGTTGAAGATCACGCAGCCCGGCACTTCCACGCCGCTTGAATCAATCCCCATCGATTCGAGCTTGGCGTTGATCTGGTCGGAATCGCAGGTGTCGTCGATGGCCGCCTGCAGGCGACGATAGGTGAACTTGGCACCGCTGTTCCAGGACGAACCCAAGGTCTTCTCGAAGCCCATGATGAATTCATCCTGGTACTGCGACTTCAGGTCGGTCGGCGCCACGGACAGCGGATCGGGCGCGATGCCGTACTCGTCGTTGGTCGACACCGGGCCCGGGCCCAGCGCGGTCAGGTTGGTCGGGTTGCCGTTGGCATCGATGCCACCGTAGGTGAAGTACTCACGGGTATAGGTCGATGCCGATGCGCCACGGATGGCCACGCTGTTGGGCAATGCCAGGTAGTAGCGGCCCAGGTTGGCGAACACCTTCAGCGACGAATCGCCGAAGACATCCCAGCTGGCGCCCAGGCGCGGGGCCCACTGGTCACCGCTCTCGACATAGGCAACCGCCGAGCTGTTGTAGTTGGTGAACTTGTCGTTGCGCAGGCCCAGGGTCAGCAGCACGTTCGGGCTGACCTGCCAGCGGTCTTCCAGGTAGTAGGCCTTCTGTTCCACCGACATGCTGGTGGTGGTGGAGAAGATGTACTTCTGCACGTAGTAGCCATCACCGCCCGGCGCGGCAATATCGAACGCCGGTGCCGGCGACGAACCCGGCGCGATGCGCGAATAGATCCAGGCGTAGCCCGGACCGGTCATCGCCTGCCCTTCGTTGTGGCCCTGGTAGGTCATGTTGTCGATACCGGCGGTCAGCTCGTGGCTGCCGATGCGGTACTGCAGGTCCACGCGCAGGCCGCGGGTCTTGCTGCCTGCATCGGGCGACTTGGTGTAGAGCGCAGTCTGGTCGTTGCGGACCGGGGTACCACCGGTGATCGACGGATCCTGGTTGGTCGGGCCGCTGATGTAGGCATTGGCCGAATCCTGCGGATTGAACTCAAGGTTGGATTCCTTGCTGCGTCCCCACACCGCGCTCAGGGTCAGGTCATCGGTCAGGTAGCCGGTGTACTTGAAGATGTCGAACTCATCCTTGAGCTTGGTCGTGTTGGCGAAGGTACCGGTACGCTCGCCCTCGCTCATCGTGTCGTAGTCGAAATCGCGATAGTAGCTGCCGTAGCGGTCCGTGTTCTCGACACGGGTGTACTCCAGCGTGTTGCTGTCGTTGATGTTCCAGTCGATCTTGCCGTAGAACTTCGGCGTGTCGTAGGTGTAGTGGCTGCGGACCTGCTGCGCGGCTTCACCGGCGCTGGTGGAAACGCCTTCGGTGCGATCCTTCTCGGCGGCGAGGTGGATGAACAGACGGTCCTCGATCAGGGGGCCGCTGACATAGCCGCTGTAGGAGGTGCGGGTCGCCTTGTCGCCCTTGCGCGAGCGGTACAGGGAGCCGGCCACGGTGCCGGTGTCATCCTCGAGCTCGAACCCCGGAGGCGCGGTGTGATTGGGGTAGTAGATGTCGCGCGGCGATTCCGCCAGCGAGTCGGGCGACCAGGTGGTCTGGAAGCCGAACTTCCACTCGTTGGTGCCGCGCTTGCCCAGCTGGTTGATCACGCCACCGGTGGAGCGGCCGTAGCCTGCACCGTAGCCCCCCATGAAGGTTTCCTGCTGGTCGATCGAACCGTAAGGCAGGCTGACACCGCCCATTGCGCTGAGCGGATTGGTCGCGTTGAAGCCGTTCAGATAGTACGCGTTCTCAGTGACGCTGGAGCCGCCGAACGACAGCACCGAGCGCGAGCCGTTGGAGAACTCGCCGCTGCCGGCGACCACGCCCGGCGCGAGCAGCGCGATGGCTTCGGCGCTGCGGCCCAGCGGCAGCACGTCCAGCTGTTCGGAGGTGATGACCGACTTGGAGACCGTGTTGGTCACGTCGATCTTCGGAATGTTGGCCGCAGTGACGTTCACTGCGTCGAGGTTGGTGGCGCCGCCGCTGGCGGACTGGCCAAAGGAAACTTCCGTGCCTACGCCGACCTTCAGCAGCACGTTGTCACGCTTCTCGACCACCTGCCCGTCACGCTCGAGGCTGATGGAGTAACGGCCCACCGGCAGCGAGCCCAGGGTGTAGCGGCCGTTTGAATCGACGTTGGCGCTTCGCTTGAGGCCCGAATCGCTCTGCACGACCACCGTGGCGCCTGCGGCGGCCGGGGCGTTGCCATACAGGGAACCGGTGGTGCTCTGCGCCGCTGCGGCGCCGACGAACGAGGTCAGGACAACGGCCAGTGCCGTGCGCTTCAGCCGGATGGCCGTCTTGGTATAGGTCATGAAATTTCCTTGTTTCGTGAAAAGACACACTTACGTTTCAGGCTCGCTGCATCCACGTTCGATTGTGAAAACAGCTGAATAGAATATTAATTTCATAAAAGTTTAACTTGCAAGGCTTACTTGATGGTATTTTATGTTATTGATTTTATTGAATTTATTTTGATACAAACGAAAACATTCATTTACATTTCATTTAACTGAGACAGTGCGGCATTCATTTGACCGCTTATGCGCGACGCGGGCGCGCTGATTTCGAGAGGTGCCCACGAGTATTTGCTTTCGTTTTCCGGCCCTGGGCGGCGGGGCGAGGCGACAACGAAAAAAGGCGCCCTGGGGCGCCTTCGCTGGGGTGATCGGGTATCCGTGCCTGCCGCGGATCCATGCAGGCAGGTCGCTGGAAAAAGGGCCCTGACGGATCAGGGCCAAGCCAACCTTTGCGGAGAGAGAGAGCCGCTGTTCGCGCAGGTCAGAAGTCGTAGGAGGCGCTCAGGCGCACCGTCCGCGGGGGCGTGAAGTAGCTGCCCATGCCGTACACGTTGGACACCGTTCCGGGCCCCGTCTGGTATTTCGCGGTCGATTGCCGCTGGCGTCGCTGGTTGAGCACGTTGAACACGTCCAGGCCAAGACCGAGTCGGCTGTCGGCAAACGCCGGCCGATACATCAGCCCGATGTCCAGCTGCGCCGTCCACGGCTGTCGGCCCGCATCGCCGGGACGCGAGGGCTGGCCGTTGCAGTAGTGGTAGGAGGAACCGTAGCCACCGGCCGGGTCGCTCTGGTCCGCACCGTAAAAGCCCAGGCAGCTCTTGGGCATCCCTGACATCACACGCACCGTCGCCGAGGCCGTCCATGCGTCGTTGACCTGGTAGGCGCCGAATGCCTTCAACTGATGCCGGCGATCATTGGCGAGGTAGCCGCCGGCGTACTCCATCAGCGACACCGCATCCCAGTCCTGGGTCTTGGAAACATCGTCCTGGCCGATATCCGACTTCACCTGGCCCTCGGTATTGCCGAAGCTGCGCGACCAGGTGTAATCGACACGTCCGTACCAGCGATCGGACATGGGGTGCTCGATGAACAGGTCGATGGCGACGTACTGACGCTTCGCCTTCTTGCCGTCGTAGCCCCAATCGGGCGAACTCATGCTGACCGGCGTGTAGCCGGAGCCATCGCGGTGCCTGACCTGGAAGGTGTTGGTACGGCCAGGGTTGAAGATCACACACCCCGGCAGTTCGTACCCGTCAGGATCCAGACCCATCCCCGCCAGCCTTTCGGCAAAGCGATCGGAATCGCAGATATCGTCGATGGCCGACTGCAAACGGCGGTAGCTAAGCTTGGCACCACTGTTCCAGTCCGTGCCCAAGGTCTTTTCGAAACCCATGATCAGTTCGTCCTGGTACTGCGAACGCAGGTCGGTGGGGGCCACCGAACGCGGATCAGGCGCCTGCCCGTATTCGCCGTTGGTCGACACCGGCCCTGGCCCCAGCGGCGTGAGGCCGGTCGGGTTGCCATTGGCGTCGATGCCGGTATAGGTGAAGTACTCACGCGTGTAGGTCGAGGCGGAGGCGCCGCGGATGGCCACGCTGTTGGGCAGTGCCAGGTAGTAGCGGCCGACGTTGGCGAAGACCTTCAACGACGCATCGCCGAACACATCCCAGCTTGCGCCCAGGCGTGGCGCCCACTGGTCGCCACTCTGCACGTATGCCTTGCCCTCGCTGTTGTAGTTGGTGAACGTGTCGTTGCGCAGGCCGAGCGTCAGCAGCCAGTCGGGCGTCAGCTGCCAGCGGTCTTCCAGGTAGTACGCCTTCTGCTTGACCGACATGCTGGTGGTGGTCGAGTAGATGTATTTCTGCACGTAGTAGCCCTCGCCACCGGGCGGTGCGATGTCGAACGCAGGGCTGGGCGACGCATCGGGTTTGCCGCGGGAGTAGATCCAGGCGTGGCCGGGCCCGGTCATCGACTGACCTTCGTTGTGCGCCCGGTAGGTCATGTTGTCGATGCCGGCGGTCAACTCGTGGTTGCCGATGCGGTACTGCAGGTCCATGCGCAGCCCGTGCGTGGTACTGCCTGCGTCCGATGCCTTGGTGTACAGATCGGGCTGGTCGTTGCGGATGGGCGTGCCGCCGTTCAACGCGGGATCCTGGTTGCCGGCACCGTTGATGTAGGGGTTGCCCGATTCCAGCGGGTTGAACTCCAGGTTGCCGGTACGGGTACGCCCCCACACGGTGCTGAAGGTCAGCGCGTCGTTGAGGTAGCCGGTGTACTTGAAGATATCGACGTCGGTGCTGGCCTTGGTTGTGTTGGGGAAGGTACCGGTGCGATCTCCCTCCTGCAGCGTGGGATAGTCGAAGGCGGTGTAGTAGCCGCCATAGCGGTCGGTGTCCTGGAAGCGGGTGTACTCAAGCGTGTTGCTGTCGTTGATGTTCCAGTCCAGCTTGCCGTAGAACTTCGGGGTGTCCACGCGGTAGTGGTTGCGCGCCTGCTGTGCGGCGGCTTCGTTGGCAGTGGCCACACCTTCGCGGCGGTTGGACTCCGCAGCCAGGTGGACGAACAGCCGGTCTTCGATCAGCGGCCCGCTGACATAGCCGCTGTAGGTGGTGGTGGTTTCCTTGTCACCGCGCCGGTAGCGGTACAGCGTGCCCGGCTTGCTCCCGTTCTCGTAGGCATATCCATCCGGCAGCCCCACGTCCGGGTAGTTCACCGATGCCGGTGATTCGGCCAGCCCGGCCGGTGCCCATGTGACCTGAGCGCCGAAGCGCCAGGCATTGGTGCCGCGTTTCCCCAACTGGTTGATCACGCCGCCGGTAGACCGCCCGTAGCCTGCACCGTAGCCTCCGGTAAAGGTTTCCTGCTGGTCGATGGAGCCGTAAGGCAGGCTGATCCCGCCCAGGTAGTTGAGCGGATTGGTGACGTTGAAGCCGTTGAGATAGTAGGCGTTCTCGGTAACGCTGGAGCCGCCGAACGACAGCACGGACCGCGAGCCATTGGTGAAGGCCCCACTGCCGGCGACCACGCCCGGCGCCAACAGCGCGATCGATTCGGCGCTGCGCCCCAGTGGTAGCACGTCCAACTGCTCGGAGGTGATGACCGATTTGGAAACGGTATGGGTGACATCGATCTTCGGCATGTTCGCCGCGGAGACGTTGACCGTATCGAGCGTCGTGGCCGGACCATGTGCGGCGAAACTCACTTCGGTGCCAGTGCCCACGCGCAGCTGCACGTCATTCCGTTCTTCAATAGTCCGTCCGTCACGCTGCAGGCTGATGCTGTAACGGCCCACCGGTAGCGCGCCAAAGCTGTAGCGCCCCTGTGCGTCGATGGCGGCCGTGCGCTTGAGGCCACTGTCGCTCTGGGCGACGACGGTCGCGCCTTCGGAACCCGCCGCGGTGCCATACAGGGTGCCGGTAGTGCTCTGCGCAGCAACGCTGCCGACGATGGAAAACAGGAGTGCCGAAAGCGCACTGCGCTTCAGCACACGATGGGTGGATGCAACTGCCATGAAGCTCTCTCCGGTGGTGGAACTGCCGGAGAGTTATAGGCACAGGTGCGGCCCGTGCCGGTATGCAACAACCTTCAATGAATCGCGCAGAAAGCGTCAGAACAACCTTCCTTCGCCACTCGCAGACTTGTGCCATGTCATTGAAAAGACTACTGATAAGATCACGCATGAACGCCATTGCGTCGGCCATCGCGGGGACGCAAATCAGGCGTTATCCGACACATGATCGCGAACACTGCGTCTTGATGGGCACTTGATGCTGTGCCAATCCGCTCCGATTCCGACACACCCGCGGCATGCACGCAGCGGTGGATTTCACGTCGGCTCCAGCGTTCCCCGGTAATGCACGATGCGCCCCACCCAAGGCGCACCGATCTCGACATCGAACACGAAACGCCCGTCCACTTCGTACTCGAAGCTGTCATCGCCCGGCAGCAGCGCGCGCGGCAGCGGGATGCCCATCAGCGACCAGCGCCGCGGCACCAGCTGCAGCCGGCCGCCATCAACCACGATGGCCAGGGCCACCGACACAGCGCCGAAGCGTTCCACCAGCAACGCCTCGTTGCGGCCACGGCCTTCGGTCTGCAGCGAAGAGAAACAGCGCCCGGCAAACGTGCGCGTCCAGCGTTCGCCGTCGGCTTCCGGCGCAAAGGCGACGCTGACGGGCACCTGCTCGCCCGCAGCCGGGAAACCAAACACCACGCCCAGCAGCCGCGACAGCAGGCCGCGGCCTCGCTGCACCCGGGCCCTGCCCTTCCAGCACCGCGCCGCACCCGGCGCATGCAGGGCCTGGACGGCCGCGGGCAACTGCGAATAGGCCTCGCCCAGCACGCGCTGGTACAGGCTTGCGCCGGGCATGTCCTGGCGGAAACCGGTATGGATGGTGCGGCCGGCAAACACCCGGTCATAGTCGGTCAGTTCCAGCGCATGCGTTGCCGGGCGCGCGCCCGGTGCCGGCCTTTCGCCGGCAAGCTGCTTGCGGATCAGTGCTTCGATGGCCATCGAAGGAATGTAGGGACCGTCATCGGCTTCGGCCAGCAGATGCCAGCTCTGCCGCACCGGCGCGCCATCACGCACGCCGAGCACGCGCACGATCATGCCGCCGCGATGTTCGCCGAACTTCATCAGGTTCAGCACGGTGTATAACAGCCGCGAGCACGGCTCCAGCGACGGCAGGCGCAGGTGCTGCCGGGCCTTGGCCAGCAGGTTGAGGATGCGGTGCAGGATCTCCGGCACCGGGCCCGCACCGATCCAGATATCGGTCAGCGTGGGGTGCTCCGGCGGCAGCACCTGCAGGTCGGGCACGTCCACCAGCGAGAAATGCAGGTTGCGCAGCGGTATCCGGCCCGGCACCGCCACGGTGAAGCGGCGGCTTTCGGCCAGGCCCACGCCGTGGCCATCGCGGCCGCCGCGACGCAGCTTCACCGGTGACCCGGCATAGCCCACCACCGCACGCATCACGTTGAGGCCGATGCCAGCGTAGGGCGACGGCGCAATGCCGCCCTCCACGCTGAGGATGTCCATGCGCGTGGCCATCACCCGCAGTACCGCCGCGGTCAGCACGGGGAAGCTGCTGACCCCGGACAGCACGTAGACGCCGGCTGCGCGCGCCCGCGCGTCGAACTGCGAGACACCGAACACGAAGTCGGCGGCGTCGGCAAAATCCAGGTAATCGATGCTGGCGGCGATGCAGGCCTCGATGGCCGCATAGCGCTGGCTACCGTACTCCTGGAAGGGACCGGACGCATCGATCACCAGATCAGGCCGCTCGGCCAGCAGGGTCGGCGCCAGCTCCTGCCGGTCAACCCGCAGCGGCCGCACGTGCGCTTCGCCGCGGTAGTCCGCGCAGAAGGCCTGCGCCGCCGCCAGGGTGCGCCCGGCCACCAGCAGCTCCAGCTGCGGCAGGTCCGCCAGCAGCTGCACCAGGCGCCCTCCAAACACCCCATATCCGCCCAGAATCAGGATCTTCACGCATCGTCCTTGTCGTACCGCCATGAAAGGGAACTGCTCTGCCATCGCAGGGTAGCGCGTTCCTGCAGTGCAGCACGATCCCGCATTGACACCGCCCGTGCTATCGCTGCGCCCTCGTCCGCTGCGGAGCCGATCATGACCGTGAGGAACATCATCTGCGTGTGGTACGACAAGGAGGCGCTGGATGCGGCCACCTTTTACGCCAACACCTTCCCCGACAGCGCGGTGACCGCCGTGCACCACGCGCCGGGCGATTACCCGGCCGGCCAGGAGGGCGCCGTGCTCACCGTCGAGTTCACCGTCTGCGGCGTGGCCTGCGTCGGCCTCAACGGCGGCCCGGCGTTCAAGCACAACGAAGCGTTTTCGTTCCAGATCCAGACCGCAGACCAGGCCGAGACCGACCGGCTGTGGAATGCCATCGTCGGCAACGGCGGCCAGGAAAGCGACTGCGGCTGGTGCAAGGACCGCTGGGGCGTGTCGTGGCAGATCAGCCCACGCATGCTCATTGACGCTGTGACCAGCACGGACAAGGCACTGGCAAAACGCGCCTTCAACGCCATGATGCCGATGAAGAAAATCGACATCGCCAGCATCGAAGCGGCGATTGCCGGCGCATGAGCCACTGGGACACGATCATCGTGGGCGGTGGCCACAACGGACTGGTGTGCGCCGCCTACCTCGCGAAAGCCGGAAAGAAGGTGCTGGTGCTGGAGCGCCGTGGCGTGCTGGGCGGCGCAGCGGTCACCGAGGAGTTCCATCCCGGCTTCCGCAACTCGGTGGCGTCCTACACCGTGTCGCTGCTGCAGCCGAAGGTGATCGACGACCTGCAGCTGCACGCGCACGGCCTGCGCATCATCAACCGGCCGGCCAACAACTTCCTGCCGATGGATGACGGCCGCTACCTGCTGTCGGCACCGGGCCGCACCCGGGCCGAGGTGGCGAAGTTCTCCGAGCGCGACGGGCAACGGCTGCCCGAGTACGAAGCGCGGCTGGGGATCTTCGCCGACGTACTGCGCGCATGGGCACTGCGTGCGCCGCCCGACCTCGGCGTGTCCGGCGGATGGCGCGCCCTGCCTGCGCTGTGGCAGATGGGGCGCCTCGGCCGCGAACTGGCCACGCTGGATGCGTCGCTGCGGCAGGAGCTGCTGGACCTGTTCACCCTGTCGGCGGCCGAGTATCTGGACCGCTGGTTCGAGAGCGAACCGATCAAGGCGCTGTTCGGCTTCGATGGCATCGTCGGCAACTTCGCCAGCCCGTACACGCCGGGCAGTGCATATGTGCTGCTGCACCACGTGTTCGGCCAGTGCAATGGTGTGAAGGGTGCCTGGGGCCACGCGATCGGCGGCATGGGCGCGATCAGCCAGGCGATGGCGGCGGCGGCGCGCCAGGCGGGTGCGGAGCTGCGCGTGGATGCGGGCGTGCGGCGCGTGCTGGTCGAGCAGGGGCGGGCGGCCGGCGTGGAACTGGACAACGGCGAAACCCTGCGCGCACGTGCGGTGGTCGCCAACGTCAATCCCAAGCTGCTGTACGAACAACTGCTGGACCCGGCGCAGGTGCCGCCGGCGACGCGCGAGCGGATGGCACAGTGGCGCTGCGGCTCGGGCACGTTCCGTATGAACGTGGCACTGTCGCGGCTGCCGGATTTCCGCGCCCTGCCCGGTTCCGGCGACCACCTCAGCGCCGGCATCATCATGGCGCCCAGCCTGGACTACATGGACCGCGCCTGGCTGGATGCGCGGCGCGATGGCTGGTCGCGCGAGCCGATCGTGGAGATGCTTATCCCGAGCACGCTGGATGATTCGCTGGCCCCGCCCGGGCAGCACGTGGCCAGCCTGTTCTGCCAGCACGTGGCGCCGGTGCTGCCCGGTGGCCGGCACTGGGATGATCATCGCGATGAGGTGGCCGACCTGATGATCGCCACCGTCGACCGCCATGCGCCGGGCTTCGCCGCCAGCGTACTGGGCCGGCAGGTGCTGTCACCGCTGGATCTGGAGCGGACCTTCGGCCTGGTCGGTGGCGATATATTCCACGGCGCGCTCAGTGCCAACCAGCTGTTCTCGGCACGACCGATGGTCGGACAGGCCGGCTATCGCGGTGCGCTGCCGGGGCTGTACCTGTGTGGATCGGGTACCCATCCCGGCGGCGGCGTGACCGGTGCGCCCGGGCACAATGCCGCGCAGGTGGTGTTGCAGGATGGGTAGATCCACGCCATGCGTGGATGCGCGCAGCGTGTACCGACCGACGGTCGGCACCCACAGCGTCAAATGATCCTTTAAATCATTTGACGCTGCGCAGGTGGTTCGGGCGCTTGCGTGGGCCGGGAGGGCCGGGCGGGCGACGCTTGTTGAACGGCGGCTGCCCGCGCCAGTAGCGGATCAGCAGCCAGCCGAACAGCATGCCGCCCAGATGTGCGAAATGCGCGACGCCCGGCTGCCAGCCGGTCATGCCCAGCACCAGTTCACCCACGCCGAACAGGATCACGAACGTGCGTGCCTTCATCGGAATGGGCGGGAACAGCAGCATCACGCGCTGGTTCGGGAACAGCATGCCGTAGGCCAGCAGCAGGCCGAACACACCGCCGGATGCGCCCAGCACCGTGGCCGGGTTCTCCAGCAGCGTACCCACCAGCAACTGGCAGACACCGGCACCAGCCACGCACACCAGGTAGTACAGCAGGAAGCGCTTTTCCCCCCAGGTCTGCTCCAGCGGCGCGCCGAACATGAAGACCGCCAGCATGTTGAAGAACAGGTGGCCGAAGCTGCCGTGCAGGAAGCCATAGGTCAGCAGCTGCCACGGCTGGAAATTGGCGCCTGGGGAAAACGCATCGAAGCCCTGCTGCCACGGCTGCAGCATGAACGGTTCGAAGGTCTGCATGCCGAGCAGGAACGGCTGCTGCAGCAGGAACAGGATCACGTTGGCGATCAGCAGAGCCTTGGTGACGGTGGGCAGTCGCGGGAACATGGGAATACCGGCATGGAACGGCCTCCATCATAGCCGCAGCCTCACGACAGCGTGGCGACTGCCCTGCCCGTCCGTTCAGTCGTCGCCGGCGATCAGCCCGGGCCCCAGAGCGCCGCGTCCAGCGCGGCGGCCGGGTCGCTGGCAGGCATGCGCACGCGGCCGTCTTCCACCACCACGCCTTCGGCGCGCAGCCGCTGCGACTGCTCGCGCCAGCCGGCCGAGCCTTCGGCCATGGCAATGCGCCCGTCCGAGCGCAGCACACGGTGCCAGGGCAGGTCCGGGTCTTCGTTCCGGCCAAGGATGCGCGCAGTCAGGCGGGCGCGTCCGGGCAGGCCGGCGCGCATCGCCACCTGGCCATAGCCCAGCACCTGGCCCGGCGGGATCGCACGGATCACCGCCAGGATGCGGTCACGCGCCTGCTCCGGCGTCAGCGCCGCAGGCGGGTCACCAGCAGCACGCCGATCAGCACCAGCACGGTGCCGGCGATCTGCGCCGGCCCCATCGGCTCGTCGAGCAGCCATAGACTCATCACGATGGTGGAAACCGGGCCCAGCATACCCACCTGCGCGGCCAGCGACGAGCCGACGCGCTGCACCGCCAGCATGATCGCCAGCACCGGCAGCACGGTGCACACCGTGGCGTTGACCAGCGACAGCCATTGCACCGGCGCCGGTGCGTGCCACAGCAGCGGCAGCGGATGGGTGATGGCGAAATGCAGCAGCACCAGCACGCCGGCCACGCAGCTGGCATAGGCGGTCAGCCGCACCGCACCGATGCGCGCGACCACCTGGCCGCTGCCGAACAGGTACAGCGCGTAGCTGAGCGCGCTGCCCAGCACCAGCAGGCTGCCGACGATGATCTGCCCGCCCTCGCGCTGCAGGTCATGGCCGAAGGCCAGCAGCACGCCCAGGTAGCTCAGCACCAGCGCCGCGACCTGCCAGCGGCCTGGGCGCTGCCGCGCCAGCAGCACGTTGATCAGCAGCACCAGGGTCGGGTTCAAGTACAGGATCAGCCGTTCCAGGGTCACGCTGATGTACTGCAGACCCTGGAAATCGAGCAGGCTGGACAGGTAGTAGCCGGTGAAGCCCAGCCACAGCACGCGGGCACGGTCAGCCCAGGACAGCGTTTCGGCACGGCGCGCCGACCACAGGGCCATCAGCACGAACAGCGGCAGCGCCATCAGCATGCGCAGGGCCAGCAGCGTGGTGGCATCGACGCCGTGGCGCAGGCCCAGCTTGACGATGATGGCCTTGCCGGACGCGGCGATGGCACCGACCGCAGCCAGGCCGATGCCGCCCAGGGCAATGCGCGGGGAGGCAGTAGCGATGCGGGGGGAAGGGTTGGACATCAGGACGACGGCAGGCCGCAGGGGCGGCCATGGGGTATGTGGGGACGCGCATTGTCGCATGCGGGCGCGTGATGCCCTCTAGAGCCGAGCCGACGCTCGGCGCCGCGGTTCCAAGGCGAAGAAAGCCGAGCATAGGCTCGGCTCTACAACAACTGCGTGTCAGCGCATCAGCACCACTTCCTCGGCCGAGGTCGGATGGATGGCCACGGTATCGTCAAACTGCGCCTTGGTCGCGCCCATCTTCACCGCTACCGCGAAGCCCTGCAGGATCTCATCGGCTGCTTCGCCGAGCAGGTGGATGCCGACCACCCGCTCCTCCGCACCGGCACAGACCATCTTGAACAGGCTGCGCTGGGTGCCGTTGGCCAGCGCCTGCAGCATCGGCCGGAACCGGCTGTGGTAGACCGTCACCTGGTCGAAGCAGGCGCGTGCTTCTTCCTCGCCCATGCCCACCGCGCCCAGCGGCGGGTGCGAGAACACCACGCTGGCCACGTTGCTGTAATCCATCTTCGCTCCGGGGCGGCCGCCGAACAGGCGGTCCATCAGGCGCCGTGCCGCGGCCACCGCGACCGGGGTCAGGCCGACCTTGCCGGCAATGTCACCCACTGCATGCACGCTGGGTACCGCCGTGGTCTGCCACTCGTCCACTTCCACCTGCTGGTGTTCGCCGATGCCGATGCCCAGCGCTTCCAGGCCGAGGTCGCGGCTGTTGCCACGTCGGCCGGTGGCGAAGAACACTGCATCGAACACGCTGTCCAGTGGGCCGTCATGGCCGAACGCGCGCACGCGCTCGCCGTCGCGCTGCAGTTCACGCAGGCGGTAGTCGAATTGGATGCGCACGCCCTGCTGTTTCAGGTTCTCGGCCAGCTGGTCGGTCAGTTCATGATCGAAGCGCTCCAGCAGCCGGTTGCCGCGCACCAGCAGGCTGACCCTGCTGCCCAGCGCCTGCAGCAGGCCGGCCAGTTCCACCGCGATGTAGCCACCACCGATGATCGCCACTTCGGCCGGCGCACTGCGCAGGTCGAAGAAATCATCGGAGACCAGGCCCAGCTCCGCGCCGGGTATGTCCGGGCGCTGCGGGTGCGCCCCGGTGGCGATGAGGATGTGTCCGGCGCTGTAGCGCACGCCATCGCTGCAGGCCACGGTATGCGCATCGACCAGGTGACCGCGCGCGGGGATGCGCACCACGCCGGTTTCGTCCAGGCGCTTGTTGTAGCTGGCATGGATGTTGGTGATGTAGGCCTGGCGATGGATCACCAGTTCCTTCCACGACAGCGCCGGGCGTACCGGCACATCGAAGCCCATCGCACTGGCCAGGCCGATGCGCTCGTGCAGGTCGGCGGCCAGCCACATCGCCTTTTTCGGCACGCAGCCGACGTTGACGCAGGTACCGCCCAGCGCGCCGGGTTCCAGCAGCGCCACGCGCTTGCCGTGCTGGGCCGCGCGGATGGCGCCGGCCAGGCCGGCGGAACCGCCGCCAAGCACGATCAGGTCGTAGTCAAAGGATGCAGTGCTCATCGGAATCGCTCGAAGCAAAAAAGAGTAGAGGGCGCCGCCGTTGTGGAGTAGAGCCACGCCATGCGTGGATGGCACCGTCCGCTGGAAGCGAGCATGCCATCGCCGATACGCAGCGCAGCGTGAGCAGCCCGGACCGGCGTCATCCTTGCCCGCGCTCTCGGCGCATCGGCGGCCACTGCCGGTAGGTGATCGCACGCCACAGCCACTCCATCGGGCCGAAGCGGAAGCGCCGCAGCCACAGCTGCGAGATGCCCACCTGCAGCGCGAACAGCAGCAGTGCGAACACCAGCTGCCATGCGCGCGGCATCAGGTCGAACCAGCCCAGCCCGTAGTGATTGAACAGCCATGTGCAGACCAGCGACTGCGCCAGGTAGTGGGTCAGCGCCATGCGCCCCGCCGGTGCCAGCCAGCCCAGCCGCGCGCGCCAGTGCACGATCCACGCCAGGTAGCCCAGGCACATCGGCACCGCGCCGACCGACACCAGCGACATCACCGCGGTGGTTTCAAAGCTGTATTCGCCCGGCGCCAGGTACGGCTTCCACAGCACCCCGCCCAGTGTGACCAGCAGGCCCAGCGGCAGCGCGACCCAGCGCAGGCAGGCATACAGCCGCGGGAAGCGTTCCGGCTCGGTCAGCGCCCCACTGGCGGCGAACCAGCTGCCGATCAGGAACATGCCCAGCACTTCCGGCCCGGTGATCACCAGCGCGCCCAGCGAGGAGCCGAACTCCTGCAGGCGCTGCACGTTGCCCTGCATCCACGTGCCCTGCCCGTACACCAGGCGCTGCTGGTCGATGGCCTGCTGCGCATCGACCAGCATCTTCTGCAGGTCCTGCGGCGGCGAGATCGTCACCATCGCGCCGATCAGCAGCATCATCGACACGCCGGCCAGGTAGACCACGATGCCCATCCACGGCAGCCAGCTGCGCGGCGCTTCGCGGCAGGCCAGCAGCGGCAGCGAGACCAGCGCGTACATCACCAGGATGTCGCCGGACCAGACCAGCAGCGCGTGGCACAGGCCGATCAGCGCCAAGCCAAGGCTGCGCCGCAGGTAGAACGGTGCGAATTCACGACCGGCCGCCTGCGCGCGTCGCGCCATGACCGCAAAGCCGGCACCGAACAGCAGCGAGAACAGGATGAAGAACTTGCCCTGCACGAAGAGGTAGACGAAGGCATCGGCCACGTAATCCAGACCGTGCCAGCGCGTGTCGATGCCGGTGAAGGCCAGGTCCAGCGGTCCGCTGAGGGCCTCGATGTTCATCAGCAGGATGCCCAGCAGGGCTACCCCGCGCAGCACGTCCAGCACTGCGATGCGTTCGCCGGAAGCCACCGGCTGCAGGGAAAGGGAAGCGGCGTTCACGGGGCATCCGGCAGGCAGGTCCGTCATTATGCCGCCGCCCTGCGCGCCATGGACGGCCGCGCCCTGTTCCAGAAACGCAACGACCCGCCGAAGCGGGCCGTTGCTGCCATCACGATCGCGCGGCGATCAGTGCTGGTGACCACCGTCGCCATGGACGTGGCCGTGGTCGATTTCTTCCTTGGCGGCTTCGCGCACTTCAACGATCTCGACGTCGAAATGCAGGTCCTTGCCGGCCATCGGGTGGTTCAGGTCGACGTCGACCACGCTCATGCCGACCTTCTGCACGGTGACCGCGCGCGGGCCGAAGTTGGTCTGCAGCACGACCTGCTGGCCCGGGACCAGCTTGGCGGTGCCGAAGTGCTTCTTCGGCACGCGCTGGGACAGGCCCTCGCGGCGCTCGCCGTAGGCATCGGCTGCCGAGACGTCGACGTCGAAGGTCGCGCCGGCTTCCTTGTCCATCATGGCGTTTTCCAGGCCCGGAATGATGTTGCCGTGGCCGATCAGGATCGACAGCGGCTCACCGCGGTCCTTGGACGATTCGATCGGCGCCTGGCCGACCTCGGAGACGGTGTAATGGAAGCGGACAACGCGGTCTTTTTCGATCTTCATGCGCAACTCTGTCTGGATCTGCCGGAGGCAGGCGGGTTGGGGCGGGTTGTCGCCCGGCGGGGACGCCGCCATCATGACGGCCAATCCAAGGTGGCGCATTATCCGGAGAACATGCACAACACGCCAGTTTCGTCCGGCCTGCGCCGGATCCTCGCGCCCGCCCTGCTGCTGGCCCTGCCACTGTTACTGGCCGCCTGCGGTGGCGGCAAGGCCGTCCGCCCCGCCACGCCGCCGCCCACGGCGCACTGGCCGGCCACCACGCCGGACAATCCCGAGGCCGCCAATTCGGTACTGATGCGCGCCATCGGCTTGGTCGGCACGCCCTACCGCTATGGTGGCAACACGCCAGATTCGGGCTTCGACTGCAGCGGCCTGGTGACCTACGTCTACCGCGAGATGGTCGACCTGAAGCTGCCGCGCACCTCACGCGACCTGGCCGCCGTGCAGGGACCGAAGATCGATCCGCAGCGCCTGGCCACCGGCGACCTGGTGTTCTTCGGCAGCCGCGGCAACGTCACCCATGTCGGCATCTACGTGGGCGAAGGCCGTTTCGTGCACGCGCCGAGCACCGGCGGCACCGTGCGCCTGGACTCACTCAGCGGTCCCTACTGGAAAGACCACTACACAGGAGCGAAACGCGTTCTTCGCTAAAATGAACAGGCGATATGTTCAATAATGAGACGTCCATCACATTGTTAATAACGGTTTTTTAACGGAATTTTTAACTTATTGACGCTTTTACAGGGCATGATGCCCCCATCGTTTTTTTCCTGTGACCGACGCGTGACGACTGACGACCTGCAAGGCCATGGCCAGACCGCCGCTTCTTCACGTGGTGTCCGCCCGCTCTTCCTGGGCTTGGCGCTGTGTCTGACCAGCCTTCCGGCCTGGTCGCAGAGTGTCCCCGCCAAGACCGATTCGGCCCCGGCCACCAAGGCCGACGCTGCCGCTCCACAGCGCAGCCGTGCCGATGCCGCTGCCACCGCCACCCTGGCCGCCCTGCTGCCGCATCTGGCCGCCAATGACACCATTCCGCTGATGGACCGCTCGGCGATGGTCGCCGGCGACCTCAGCCGCCTGCTTGCCAACTACGACACCAGCAGCGCCGCCAACGGCAGCGTCGTCGGCACCGAGGCCGACAACGGCAAGGTGCAGTCCCTCCTGCGCCGCGCGATGACCCTGCTGGGCACCCCGTACCGTTGGGGTGGCAGCAACCCGGACAGCGGCTTCGACTGCAGCGGCCTGGTCGGCTACGTGTTCCGCTCGGCGCTGGGCATCGAGCTGCCGCGCGTCTCGCGCGAAATGGCCCATGACAACAATGCCGAACTGATCAACGACCGCGCCGCGCTGGCTGCGGGCGACCTGGTCTTCTTCGGCCGCAAGGGCCGCGTCGACCACGTCGGCATCTATGTCGGCGAAGGCCGCTTCCTGCACGCACCGAGCACCGGCAAGGACGTCCGCGTCGACACCCTGCTCAGCGGCTACTGGGGCAACAAGTTCATGCAGGCCCGCCGCGTCGACCTCTGAACCGGATGCCCCGCACCCGCACTGGAAGCCGCTGCCCTGCAGCGGCTTTTTTGTTGTCCGCCTCCCCTGAAGTGCAGATGCGTGGCCGCTGGCCGCCGCTGCCTGCGTTGGACACTGATGTCACGGCGAGATACCTGCCGCGGCCGGCCGCTGGATGCGGCCATGGCATCCCGGCGTGGGGCGGCACGCGGCGATGCCCGGTCTGCCACCGCCCGCGTTGCCCGGATGCTTGGGGGAAGGCATGGCGGCAAGCCTGCAGGTTCCATCACGCTGTGTGATCTGGTTCGGCCAGCCACTGGCAAGCGAGCGCGACGCGCTGGTGGCGGCCGGCTGGCAGCTGCGCTGCGTCAGTCCCTCGCCAGCCATGGCCGTGGGCCTGCGCGGCCGCGACCATCTGGTGGCCGTGCTGGACCTGCGCCACCTCGATGCGGAGGCGCTGCAGCCCATGCTGCCGTGGGTCGAGCAGCACCACCACCTGCCCTGGCTGGCCGTGCTGCCGGGCGGCCTGGATGTGCCGCCCCCCAGCTGGGGGCCGCTGCTGCGCGCCTGCCAGGACCAGTTCACCTTGCCCCGCGAGCTGCAGGACCTGCTGACCGCGATGCAGCGCGAGTGCGGCGAGGATGATCCGCACGCAGCGGCGATACGCGACGGCAGCGGCCTGCCCGCGCTGATCGGCGACAGCCCGGCCCTGCTGGCCGTGCGCGCGTCCCTGCACAAATTCGCTCCGGTCGAGCTGCCGGTGCTGGTGACCGGCGAAACCGGCACCGGCAAGGAACTGGCCGCGCAGGCCCTGCACGCCCTCTCCGGGCGCGCCGGCCGGTCCTTCCTGGCAGTCAACTGCGGGGCCATCCCGGCCAGCCTGGTGCAGTCGGAGCTGTTCGGCCACGAGCGCGGCGCCTTCACCGGGGCGGCGCAGCGCCGGGTCGGCCTTTTCGAAACCGCCGACGGCGGTACCGTGTTCCTGGACGAGGTGGGCGACCTGCCTGCCGATGCACAGACCAGCCTGCTGCGCGTGCTTCAGGAAGGCACGCTGGAGCGGGTTGGCAGCAACCAGCCGCTGCGGGTGGATGTCCGCGTGCTGGCGGCAACCCATGTCGACCTTGAACAGGCCGTCGCCCAGGGGCGGTTCCGCCGCGATCTGTACTACCGCCTCAACGTGCTGCGCCTGCCGATGCCGGCGCTGCGCGACCGTGGCAGCGACGTGCTGCTGCTGGCCGAGCATTTCCTGCGCAGCTTCCGCAACCGCCACCCCGGCCGCGCCCGTGGCTTCGATCCCGGTGCGCGCGTGGCGATGCGCCAGTTCGACTGGCCGGGCAATGTGCGCGAACTGTTGAACCGGGTGCAGCGCGCGGCGATCGTCAGCGAACACGAGCTGATCAGCGCCAGCGACCTGGATCTGGCCGACGCCGACGCCCCTTCGTCGCGCGCGGTGCTGCAGGACGCGCGCGGCCAGGTCGAGCGCGATGTGCTGCTGAGGACACTGAAGATGCATGGCTACAACGTGTCGGCCTGCGCGCGGCACATGCAGGTATCGCGGGTGACGGTGTACCGGTTGTGCCGGAAGCACCGGCTGGAGCTGCCAGCGGAGCGGTAGTGCCGGGCGCTGCCCGGCAGGACGCCAGCCGAGCATGGCTCGGCTCTACTGACAGCCGGCGCCGCTGCGAAGACAAAGAACGCCGGGCAAGGCCCGGCGTTGCCGATGCAGGATCACCGCAATCAGCTACAACATGTACGGCACCTTGAACGACAGCGTGAAGTCCGGTGCATCAGGGGTCAGGCCGATGCCGAGCAGGGTCACCATCGTCGCGTGCTGGTTCAGCGCGTAGGTCACGCCCAGGTTCAACGACGCCGCGTTGGCATCGCTGCCGATCACCTTCACCCACTGCCCGCCCTGGAACCGTGTGGACGCGCGTGCACTGATCTTGTCGCTGAAGGAAATGCTCAGGCTGGTGCGTTCGTTGAAGGCGAAGGCCACACCGGCACCGAAGTACACCGACCCGCCCAGCTTCACATCGCCGGGGTTCACGGTGTCCGGGTTGCTGTCGATGTCGTCGAAGCCACGCGGGAAGGAGTGGATGTAGCCGGCGTTGGCGAACAGGATCGCCGGATCGGCGGTCTTCACCATCGACACGCCCAGGTTGGCCTGCCAGACGCCGTTGCCGGTCGGCTGTTCGCGCGGGACCGCGAAGCGGATGTAGTCATCGTCATCGCGCTCGATCACCCGCCAGTCCAGGCCATACGGTGCGCGGCCGGTCGGTGCGGTGACGCCGCCGGTCAGCACCGTTTCCGGGCGCCAGCCACGCTCGCCGAACAGGCGGTAGTTGGCACTCATGCTGACATCGCCGATGCCGTTGCCGTTGGTCTCTTCCTGGGCGATGGCCGCCGCCGCGCCGCCCGCACCGCCCTTCTGGTACACGGTGCGCCGTGCCAGGTAGGGCACGTCCATGTTCAACGTCAGGTTCGGGCTGACACCCCAGCGCGCGGCCAGGTTGTAGGTCAGCGAATCGGACTCGACGTTCTCGATGGCGATGTTGCCGAGGAAGATCGCATCCAGCGCCAGGAAGCCGTTAAGGGAGAGCTGCTTGCGGTCATAGCGTGCGTAGGTGAGGCTGTTTTCAATGGTGAACCTGCGCGAGAACAGCGCCGCCTGCTGCTGTTTCACATCGTCCACGCTGCGCCGCGCCTCCTGTTTGGCCTGCCGGGCCTCGGCCGCGGTGCTGGCATAGCCTTCGCTGCTCGGTGGTACGGCGGCCGCCGCCGCAGGCGCCAGGGGCGCCGCCGGGGTCGTGGCGCCGCCGGCCCGTCCGCTCAGGCGGGCCTGCATGGCCTGAACCTGCATGTCCAGCTCGCGCAGGCGTCGCACCTCCTGCGCGTAGTTGGCCTTGAGCTGCTCGAGCTGGGTGATCAGTGCCTGTACATCGGCACCGTCCTTGGCCTCTGCCGCCGGTTGCTGGGCGAAGGCATTGGCCGCCAGCGCCGCCAGCGCCAGCGGGGTAAGCCGCAAATAGGTGTGCATGTCGTTGGCCTGCGTTGTCCGTCCTTCCCCCTTGACCGGGCCGTGTTACTGGCCCGGGCCCATGCCGCGGTTCAGCGCGATCGCCTGGGCCACGCTCTGGCTCAACGGCTGGTTGCTGGCCACGGTGCTGCGTACCAGCTCAAGCTGCAGCCGGTTGCTTGCCACTTGCCCTTCACCGGACAGGGCGATGCCCTGGCCGACGCTGCCATTGCGGATCCACTGCTGGACCAGGCCCTGGCCGTCGATCTGCAGCATCAGGCGCGCCTGGTTGCCATCAAGCACCGCCGTGGCACTGGTCCCGCCCTGCTGCATCTGGGCGATGCGGTTGCCATCGTCGGTGGTGGTCGGCACCGCGCCATCACGGACGGTCAAGGTGGTCACGTTGCGCGCGGTGTTGCCATCGCCCGCCACCTGCACCGCCTGCACCAGGCCGGTGGCGTTGGCCAGGCCGCTGCTGTCGATGCTGCGTCCGTCCGGGGTGGGCATCGGCGCATCGGCGTTGGTGACCTGCACGTGCGGCTGGAACGTCAGCCGGGGCGAACTGCCCTGGCGGAAGTCCATGCCCAGGGTCAGCGCGCCCTGCACGCTGCTGCCGTTGGCACCCTGCCATTGCGAAATCATCGTTACCCCGAACCAGGCCACGTTGTTGCCGCCCACGGTGTAACGGCCACGCATCAGGTTCAGTTCGGGATCGGGTATTTCCTTCAGGCCGCGCCCGGGTGCGCCTTCAGCGGCCCAGGCGGGCAGCACCGGCAACAGCAGCAGCGCGGCGATCAACAAACGTTGGCACAGCATGATCGGGCCTCCTTCAGAACAGGTCGGCATGGCTGAAGCCGAAATCGACCAGTTCGGCATCGGTGATCGGGCCCTGCCGCGCGTACAACGCACGCGCACTGGGCCGCTCGCTGGGTTGCAGAAGAACAGTGTTGCGATCGAAGTCGCTGCCGATCACGACGAAAACAGCACGCGACGGCCACGCTTCGTTGAATTCGGCCAAGGACAGGCTGCGGTTGCCGAGGATGGGGTCGGCCACCTCGACGATGCCGCCGCGGACCTGCTTGAGCACCACGAAGTGGCGGAACCCGCGCACGTCCATCAGCACCAGGCCGGGCACGCGCAGGTTGCGCAGCCGGCTCTCATCGATGCGGTAGCCACGCCCGCGCATGCCGAGCGATTCGACATAGCGCTTGATGTCCAGCAGCGAGAAACCGCGTTCCTTCACCAGCTGCGGATCGGACACGCCCATCATCCCTTCGATCACCGTCGCCTCCGTGGTGTCCAGGTGGTAGGCGTAGCGGAGGATGGTGGCCAGTGCGGCCGCGCCACAGCTGTAATCAGTGTGTTGCCGCACCAGGTTGCGGTAGCGCCGCTCCTGCATGCTCTCTACCTTCTGCTGCATCAGCGCGCCGTTGGGCAGTACGCCGGTGAACTTGACGTCGCCCGCCCATGCGTGGGCGCTGCCCAGCAACAGCAGGCAGGACAGCAGGCGGATCCAGCAGCGGTGTGCGGCCATGGTGCCCTCCAGCAGAAGGAAGGAGCCCCTGCCCCAAGGGGGAGGAGGAGCAGGGGCTCCCGGGGGAACCCGGCCATTGGCGGATGGCCGGGCTTGTTGCACTCAACGCAGCTTCGCTGCGAAAGCGGTCACGCCAGGTGTTACTCGCCGCCGCCGGTGCCGCCACCGCCACCGGTGCTCGGCTGTGCCACGGCCAGGGCCAGGCTGTTGGCCTGCAGGTTGCCGGTGCCCGAGGCGACGTTCACCCCGATGTTGCCGGAGGCGCCCGAGAACGCACTGCCCGACAGCGCCGAGGTGTTGGTCGCATTCACGTTCACCCAGCGGGTGGTCGTGACGGTGCCGCTCAGGCTGGCGTACAGATCGGCCACGCCCAGTTCGACGAACTGGCTGGTGCCGCTTTCACGCGTATCGAAGCCCAGGCCACCGACGCCCTGACGGTACGGGTTCGGCGTCGCGTTCTGGATCTCGTTGTCCAGATCGATGTGGCCGGTCGCGTTGCCACCCGGGTGCGGCAGGTCGCCGCTCCAGGTATCCAGATAGTAGTTGGCCATCTGGTAGGCGTTGCCACGGCCGCTGTAGGTGCCGGCGCCATAGGCCAGGGTCAGGCCGCTGACACCGCCGCTCATGCCGACCTGCACCGTATCGGTGTAGGACTGCACGAAGCCGGCATTGCTCACCGCATTGCCGCTGGACACCTGGTTGGAGCTGATGCTGGACTGGGCCATCGCGCTGGTGGCCACCGAAGCAGCGAGCGCGTTCTTCTGCTCGTTGTTGTTGCCCGACGCGATGTTCACGCCGATGTTGCCGGACGCGCCGCCGAAGGCATTGCCACCGAGGCCGGCAGCGTTGGTGACGCCGGAGTTCATGGTGGTGTTGCCCATGCCGGACTGGTTGACGAACACTTCGGCGTCGGCCATGCCGAAGCTGAAGGAGGCGTCAGCGGCGGACAGCGAAGCCGCATTGTCCTGCGCGTTGTTGTCACCGGCCACGACGTTGAAGCCGAGGTTGCCCGAGGCACCCGAGCCGACGTCATCGGCGATCGAGGCGCTGTTGGTGACCAGGCTGTTGGACGCGGCGTTATGGCTGATCGACTGGCGGTTGTCGATGACCGCGATGGCGGCCGAATCCAGGTCGATGTCACCGGTGATGGTCGGATCGCCGGAGAAGTTCACGTCGCTGCTCAGGCGCAGGTCCTTCTCCAGATTCACGTCAACGCCATGATTGTTCTTTTCCTTGCGCTCGTCGGCCTGGATGTTGCTGTTCTTCTGCACCTGCTCGTTGACCGAACGGTTGCGGGTCACGCTCGAGCTGTCGGTGTTGTTGCGTACCGTGGTGTTCGTACGGGTCCAGTTGCGGACCTCGTTGTCGGTGTGGTTGTGGGTGTCGTTACGGGTTTCGGTCACGACATGGTTGTGGTTGATGTTCGCGTTGGCGTTCTGGTTGTCCCAGCCATTGGCCGCGGCGGCGGTCGAGGCAGAAGCAATTGCCATGGCGAGCAGAGACTTTTTGAAAGTCGCGTTCATGGTGTCCTCTCTCTCATCAGTGATACATCGGGTGGTGGGTACTGCTCACGGGTTGCCTTGGACGACCATGCCAAGCACGTTGGCCGTGTCGTTGCGGGCTCCCGCGATCTGATTGAGTTGCAGGACACCGTCGAAGCCCCGTAGTGCCGAGGCGGAAACCCCGACGCTGCGGATACCCGCCGCAACACCGTCGCCGGTGTCGCCCTGCCCCCCTGTTGACGCGATGTCCGACGCCGCCAAAGCCGCGTCGTCGGTCTCGCGTATCTCTTGCCGGGCCAGCGTCGCGCTGACGACGTTGAGCGTCGTGTTGGCGATGCCGCTGGCCTGGTTGATGGATGCGATGCCACTGGCGCCGTTCAGCGCCTGGCCTTCGATATGTGCGCTGGCCTGCAGCGGCCCCGACAGCACCACGTCGGCATGGCGCTGCTGGCGGGCAGCGATGGCGACGTTGGCCTGGTCGCCGGTGGCCATGCCCTGCAGGTTGGCCTGGATGTTCAGGTCGCCGCTGGCCTGGTTGACCATGATGGCGCCGCTGGCACCGCCCAGCGCGCGGTCGCCGATACGGGTCACGTCCAGATAGGACAGCATGCCGCTGTAATCGTCGGCCCAGGCCAGTGCGGGCGCACCCGCCAGCACCAGCAGCAGCGCGCCACGCGCCGCGCGATTCACTTGCCACCTCCCTGCGGTGCCGCGCCCAGCGGGAACTGCGCCAGCGCGTCGCGCACGGTATCGCCGATGCCGCGGGTGGTGTTGCCGACGGCGCCGAGCGGGCCGCTCATCGCACCGCCCAGGCTGTTGCCGCCAAGCGCGCCGTCACTGGAACGGCCCAGCGTGCCGCCAAGGGCCTGGTGGGTCACCCGCTCCACGGTGGTGCCGCCTGGCGCAGCCATGCGGCCGGTTTGCCCCGCCCCGAGCCCGGCATAGTCGTCATCGCTCAATTCATCCATGCCGCTGGAGCCGCCGCCGCTGCCGAGTGCTGTGGCGATCTCATGCTGGGGTTTGGGATCGGCGATCAACGCCATGCCGGGCGGTGCCATGCGGTAGGCCGGACGTGCGGCCACATCGCGCAGCAGGACGATCTCGCCCGGCTGCGCCTTCACACCCTGGCGCGCACCGGAGGCGGCGGCCGCCAGCGGGCAGGCCAAGGTCAGCAGCAGCGTCAGCTGCCGGACCGAGGAACCGAGATGGGTGGTGCTGCTGTCCATGCCGCTCTCCCGTTGCGTATGCGCAGGGATGGAGCAGCTTCCGTGCCAACTTCCGGACTGCTTGGTGGCAAGCGGTTCAGCCAGTCCAGGCGGGGCGCGTTGCCAGCAGGATGTTACAAAGGCGTTCGGATTTCGTTTGCCTTAACGTGCAGGAAACAACGCTGCACAAGGCTTGGCGGGGGCTGTATCAGCGGCGTTACAGGTGCTGATACAGCCCGTTGCAGTGCCGCTTCAGCTACGCGGCGGGGTCGGGTCGGGATCGTCCAGGCCGACGTTGGTCGAGGGATTGTCGTACACCGACTGGTCGAGCAGGCCGGTTTCCTTGGCCACCAGCACCGGCACCAGCATCTGGCCCGTCACGTTCGTCATGGTGCGCATCATGTCCAGGATGCGGTCGATCGCGTACAGGTAGCCGATGGTTTCCAGCGGCAGCTTGGCCGCACTCAGCACCACGGTGGCCATGATGACCGCCGTGCCCGGCACGCCGGCCGTGCCAAAGCTGCCCAGCACCGATGCGATCAGCACCACCACGTACTGCTCCGGCGACAGCGGCACGCCGCTGTACTGGGCGATGAACACCGCGCACAGCGCAGGGTAGATCGCACCGCAGCCGTCCATCTTGATGCTCGCGCCCAGCGGCACGGCGAACGAGCCGTAGTCCTTGTTGACGCCCAGGTTATGGGTGATCGAACGCAGCGCCACCGGCATCGCCGCGAAGCTGGACGAGCTGACGAACGCCACCTGCATGCCCGGCGCGGCACCGCGGAAGAACTTCAGCGGATTCAGGCCGTGCGAGAGCAGCAGGGCGCTGTAGACCACGATGATGTGCAGCGCGCACGCCACGTACAGCGCCAGCACGAAATGGCCCAGCGGCAGCAGCTTCTCGAAGCCGTAGCTGCCGACCAGGCCGGCGATCAGGCCGAACGTACCGATCGGGGTGACTTCCAGCACGAAGCG
The DNA here is from genome assembly GCF_056854535.1 of Stenotrophomonas sp. STEN054. Lineage (NCBI taxonomy): Bacteria > Pseudomonadati > Pseudomonadota > Gammaproteobacteria > Lysobacterales > Lysobacteraceae > Stenotrophomonas > Stenotrophomonas sp. STEN054. The sequence continues at coordinate 74,407 of NZ_JBXFWG010000001.1, forward strand.
GGTCACCTGGATCATGATGTCGCTCATCTGGCCGACCAGCTTGCGCGCCTCGGTCACCTTCTCGCCCAGTTTGACGATGGCGAAGCCGACCAGGCCGGCGAAGAAGATCACCGGCAGGATCGAACCACGGCCGGCCGCCAGCACGGTCTCGCCCGCCGCGTTGACCTTGGTGCCGATGCCCGACAGCGCGTAGAACACGTTGGACGGCACCACGTCCAGCAGCACCTGCACCACGCTGGGCACTTCGCGCGGCACGTAGTTGTTGGCCATCGACAGCTGCAGGCCACCGGCGCCGGGCTGCAGCACCGTGCCCACGCCCAGGCCCACGCACACCGCCAGCGCGGCAGTGATGACGAACCAGAGAAATGTGCGGCCACTGAGCGCGGCGACTGATTTCTGGCCGTGCAGGGAGGAGATGGCGTTGATGACCGCGAAAAACACCAGCGGTACCGCGATCATCTTGATGAGGGTGACGTACAGCTCGCCGAGCGGGCCGAACCACGTTTCAGCGGCCGGGCCAAGCGCCCAGCCCGCCAGCGCGCCGAGCACGAAGCCACCGACCACGCGCTGCCAGAATGGAATCCGCAGCCAGGCAGAGACCAGTTTCATAGGCAATCCAGGGGGGAAGGAAGGGATGCTGGCACGATAGCCCAAGCGGGCAGGCGGTACGACCGCCCCACCGGCAAACAGTGTGTCATCGGCGTGCATTGCGGGGTTGGGCATAATGAACCCCCGTTACACTTTGTGAGATCCCAGCGTCCATGCGTCGTTCCGTCTCCCTGTTGGCCGCCTGTGCCACCACCCTGCTGCTGGGCGCCTGCGCCAGCACAACCCCCGCCTCCGCACCGGCCGGCCTGAAGGTCGCCGTTGATCCCGTCGCCCACCCGGCCGGCGAGACTCCGCAGTGGTGGTACCGCAGCGGCGCCGCCCAGGCGGCCGCCAATGGCGCGATGTCCGGCAAGGCGAAAAACGTCATCCTGTTCCTGGGTGACGGCATGAGCCTGACCACCGTCGCCGCCTCGCGCATCTACGAAGGCCAGCAGAAGGGCGGCTCGGGCGAAGAGAACCTGCTGTCCTGGGAGCGCTTCCCGGCCACGGCGTTCAGCAAGACGTACAACACCGATTCACAGACGCCGGACTCGGCCGGCACGATGACCGCCATCACCACCGGCGTGAAGACCCACATGGGTGCGATCGGCGTCAGCGCCGGCAGCCGCAGCGACTGCGCCGACAGCCTGTCCAAGGGCCTGCTGACCTGGCTGCAGCTGGCCGACAGCGCCGGCCTGGCGACCGGCATCGTCTCCACCGCACGCCTGACCCATGCCACCCCGGCCGCGACCTACGCGCACTCGCCCGAGCGCAACTGGGAAAACGACACCGATCTGACCGACGCCGCCAAGGCCGCCGGCTGCAAGGACATCGCCCAGCAGCTGCTGTCGACCTCGCGCTATGGCCGTGGCCCGCTGGTCGCCCTCGGTGGTGGCCGTGGTGAATTCACCACTGTGGAAGAACGCGACCCCGAGTACGACGACAAGGTCGGCCAGCGCCTGGACGGGCGCAGCCTGGTGCAGGAATGGCAGCAGTCGCATCCGCAGGGTGCCTACGTCTGGAACAGCACGCAGCTGGCGGCCGCGGCCACCGCGCCGGCCATCCTCGGCCTGTTCGAGCCGGACCACATGCGTTACGAGTACGAGCGCCCGCAGGACCCGGCCGGTGAGCCGAGCCTGGCCGAGCTGACCGCCGCGGCGATCAAGAACCTCGCGCAGCACCAGGAAGGCTACGTGCTGATGATCGAAGGCGCGCGCATCGACCACGCCAACCACAGCGGCAATGCCTACCGCGCCCTCACCGAAACCGTCGCCCTGTCCGACGCGGTGCGCGTGGCCAACGAACTGACCTCGGCCGACGACACGCTGATCATCGTCACCGCCGACCACTCGCACACCCTCAACTTTGTCGGCTACCCGGCGCGCGGCAACCCGATCCTGGGCAAGGTGAAGGACAAGGGCGGCGAAGATGGCGCCGGCAAGCTTGACTACGCGCTGGACGGCAACGGCCAGCCTTACACCACGCTGACCTATGCCAACGGCCCGGGCCACACCGGCGCCACCAACCAGCAGCCAGTCGGCCCGAAGGTCTACCCGCACAACCCGAGCAGCTTCGAACAGGCCAACGGCCGCCCGAACCTGCATGACGTGGACACCGAGCACCCGGACTACATGCAGGAAGCGCTGGTGCCGATGAAGTCCGAGTCGCACGGTGGCGAAGACGTGGGCATCTGGGCACGCGGCCCAGGCAGCAAGGCCATCCGCGGCACCCTGGAACAGAACGCGATCTACCACATGATCGTGCAGGCCACCCCGGCCCTGCGCGAGCGCCTGTGCCAGGCCGGCACCTGCGACGACAAGGGCGTGCCGGTGCAGCTGCCGGCGCCGACCGCCTTCGAGCGCAAGGCCGAGGCGCAGTGACGGCACGGCCTGACTGGCCGTCGTCTGTCAGCGGCCGCCTCGCGCGGTCGCTGGCGCTGGGCGGCCTGCTGGCCAGCGGTGCGGCGTGGGCGCAGGCACCGGCGTGCACGCAGCTGACGGAAGAACAGGGCCTGGTGGCCCTGCCCGGCTGCGAGGTGGACGGACACCGGTTGCAGCTCAGCGCCGACGCGCTGAAGGGACTGGAGTACGACGCGCACGGCCTGGCGGTTGTGCATGCCGATGGCGGCTTCCACTACGTGGACCGCAGCGGCCGCAGCCTGCCGGTGCTGGCGTGGGACAACGGTGCGGACATACCGCAGGAAGGCCTGCTGCGCGGGCGCGTGGGTGACCGCGTGGGTTACTTCGACCTGCAGTTCCGCCAGGTGATTCCGGCGCTGTTCGATTTCGCATGGCCGTTCGAGGACGGCGTGGCGGAGGTCTGCAACGGGTGCAGGCGTGGCACGCCGGATGGCGATGGGCATACGCCGATGGAAGGCGGCGAGTGGTTCCGCATCGACCGCACGGGAGGTCGGGTCAAATAGGTTCTTTTTGCAGGGCTGCGCCCTGCACCTGCCGAAGCCGAAGCAAGATAAAGAGCGGCCTTCCGTGGGATGGCGGGGCACTGTGGGTTTGCGGGAACGGCGCGAGTACGTCCATGTAGCCTTGGTCGCCGCATCCATGCGGCTCACACCCCGCAAACCCACAGTGCCCCGCCTTCGACAGTTGGCCGGCGGCTGTTGGTGGGTGCCGACCGTTGGTCGGCACATCTGTCGGATATCGATTGAATTCATCCACGCGTGGCGTGGATCTACTGGGACGCGCGGCTTTTGGTAGGTGTCGACCTTGGTCGACACGATTTTTCTGTCAGACATCGAATGAATTCATCCGTGCCGACCAACGGTCGGCACCCACCAACAGCACTGGGAAACTGTCGAAGGCGGGGTGGGTCCGGTTGAGGGCGTGAGCCGCATGGATGCGGCGACCGAGCTTGCATGGACGTACTTGCAGCGTCCCCCTCAACCGGACCCACCCCCGCCAACCCACGGAATGCCAGCTTTTGACGTTGCCGTTGCCGTTGCCGTTGCATCGAGCGGGTGCAGGGCTGCAAGCCCTGCACGTGCACCTGCTACGCTACCGCCAGCGACTACCACGGAGGCGGGATGGGGGCGATCGTGTTGTTGCCGCTGGGCGTGGACGATGCCGCGCTCGACCGCTGCCTGGCCGCGCTCGACGCCGGCACCGCCGCGGGCACTGCGGTATGGCTGGCCGATGATGCCCAAGCCGGGCCGCGGGCGCAGGCCGTGGTCGAGCACTGGCTCGCGCATACGCCGCTGCAGGCCGAATACACCCGCCGCGCGCGACCGCTCGGCGAAGTCGCCCACCTTGATGAAATGCTGCGCGCCTGCGAGGGACTGGACGTTGCCGTCCTCGCCCCGGACAGCGTGCCCGCGCCCGGCTGGCTGCAGCAGCTGCAGGCGGCGTTTGCCCGCGATGCCGCCATCGCCACTGCCACGCCCTGGTGCAATGCCGGCGAAACTGCCGCATGGCCGCGGCTGGGCGAAATCAATCCCGAGCCGGTCGATCCCGTGTTGCTGGCCCACACCTGTGCAAGCCTGCCGAACCTGCACCCGGAACTGCCCTCGGCGGTCACCCACGCGGTGCTGGTGCGCGGCAACGCGCGGCGCCGTGCCGGTGGCCTCGATACCGACAGCTACCTCGGCTGGAACGCGGCGCTGGTCGACCTCAGCCTGCGCATGGCCGGGCTGGGCTGGCGCAACGTGCTGTGCGAAAACGCCTTCGTCAGCCGCGCCGGCGAGGCCGTCAGCCGCGAGGGTGACCTGGAGGCCCTGGCCGCGCGCTGGCCGGGCTGGATGCCGCGGCTGGCCGATTTCCTCATGCACGACCCGCTGCATGCGCTGCGCGATGACCTGCAGCAACGGTTGCAGCAGGCGATAATGCCGCGAGAGCAGGGCGACCTGTTCGCCACGCCACCGCCGCCGGAGTCGCCTGCTTGAACCCTGCCATCGCCGCCATCGTCGTCACCTACCAGAGCGGCAGCACCATCGATGCCTGCCTGTCGCGGCTGCGCCAGGCGCAGGACGTGGCCGAGATCCGCGTGGTGGACAACGGTTCGCAGGATGACACGCTGGAAATCGTGCAGCGCCACGCCAGTCACGATCCGCGCGTGCGCTTCATCGGCAACCCGGACAATCCCGGCTTTGCCGCCGCCAACAACCAGGGCGTGGCCGATTCAGGCAGTCCCTGGCTGGCCTTCATCAATCCCGACCTGCTGGTGGAGGAGGACACCTTGGCGGCGCTGCGCCTGCGCGCGCTGGAACTGGGTGACTGCCTGCTGGGCGTGGAGCAGGTGGACGAACACGGCTTCGCCGACGATGCCGTGCGCCGTCGCGATCCGGATTTCCTGGCCATGCTGCGTTCGCCCGGACGCGGCGGGCGCCTGGCCATCCCGCGCGACCCGGCGCAGGCGATGCAGCAGGTGCCGGCGCTGTCCGGTGCGTTGCTGCTGATGCCGCGCGCGCTGTTCGACCGGCTCGGTGGCTGGGATGCCGGCTACCGCCTGCACGCCGAAGACCTGGACCTGTGCCGCCGCGTGCGCGAGGCGGGCGGCGTGGTGGCCATCGCCAACGATCTGCGGGTGACGCACGTGCGCGGGGTGTCCAGCCGCTCGCGGCCGTTCTTCGTCGAGTGGCACAAGCACCGCGGCCTGTGGCGCTACTTCAGCAAGTTCGAGGCGAAGCAGCGTTCGGCGCCGGTGCGGGTGCTGGTGTGGGGCGCGATCTGGGCCCATGCACTGATGCTGGTGCCGCGGCTGCTGCGCAAGGCGCTCTGACGGCGGGTGGGGCGGGGCAGGCATCCATGCTCGGCGTGGATCTACGCGCAGCCGGGCCCGGGGAAGGTGTTTCACGCGAACAGGGGCATAATTGCCCCATGGCCATCATCCAGTCCCTGCTCGACACCGACCTGTACAAGTTCACCATGATGCAGGCGGTGCTGCACCAGCACCCCGGCGCCCTGGTCCAGTACCGGTTCAAGTGCCGCACCCCCGGTATCGACCTGGCGAGCTACATCGACCAGATCAACGAAGAGATCGACCACCTGTGCAGCCTGCGCTTCAGCGACGAAGAGCTGGACTACATGCGTGGCCTGCGCTTCGTGAAGCCCGACTTCGCCGATTTCCTCGGCCTGTTCCACCTGGATCGCAAGTACATCCAGCTGAAGCCGTCGACGACGGTGCCGGGCGAGATCGACCTGGACATCACCGGTCCCTGGCTGCACACCATCCTGTTCGAAGTGCCGCTGCTGGCGATCATCAACGAAGTCTGGTTCCGCAACACCACCACCGCTGATTTCGCCGAGGGCGAACGCCGCCTGCAGGCCAAGGCCGCGCTGCTGCGCGACACCCCCGGGTTCGAACAGTGCCGCATCGCCGATTACGGCAGCCGCCGCCGCTACTCGCGCGACTGGCATGCACGCCTGCTGCCGCTGCTGCGCGATGCCCTTGGCCCGCAGCTGGTCGGCACCAGCAACGTGCACTTCGCCCGTCTGTATGGCATGACCCCGCACGGCACCATGGCCCACGAATACCTGCAGGCGTTCCAGGCCCTTGGCCCGCGCCTGCGTGATTCACAGGTGGCGGCGCTGGATTCGTGGGCACGCGAATACCGCGGCGACCTCGGCATCGCCCTGTCCGACGTGGTCGGCCTGGATGCGTTCCTGCGCGATTTCGACATGTACTTCTGCAAGCTGTTCGACGGAGTGCGCCACGATTCTGGCGACCCGTTCGACTGGGGCGATCGCATGCTCGCCCACTTCCAGCAGCGCCGCGTCGATCCGCGCAGCAAGGTGCTGGTCTTCAGCGACGGCCTGGACATCACCAAGGTCATGCGCCTGTACGACTACTTCCGTGGGCGCTGCCAGGTGGCCTTCGGCGTCGGTACTCACCTGACCAACGATCTTGGCCCGACCCCGCTCAACATCGTCATCAAGATGGTCCGCTGCAATGGCCAGCCGGTGGCCAAGCTGAGCGATTCGCCGGGCAAGAGCATGTGCGATGACCCGGGCTACCTCAGCTACCTGCGCCAGGTCTTCGAACTGCCGCCGGAAACGCCCCAGGGCTGAGCCCGGGGCGGAATCGCCGGGCGGTCACGCTCAGGGGTAGTCGACGCGCACCAGGTAAGCCCCCTGCAGCGGCTGCTGCTTCGGGGCTTCCAGGCGGTAGCTTTCCGAGAACACCAGATCACCCGCGCGCAGGGTGCGTGCGGCCACGGCCAGCTGCTGGCCCTGGCGCTTGCCATCGCGCAGCATTGCGCCCTGGTCTTCATCCATCGCCACCAGTGCGACCGTCGCGCCCTTGGCCGACAGCGGGCAGCCTTCCAGGCGCAGCTGCTTTGCGTCCACGCGCGCCGAGCAGCCCGGATCGACGATGCGACCGCTGAAGCGGACCGTGCCGCCATCGGCATGTGCCAGCGAACTGACACCCATCAGGGCCACGCAGAGCAGGATCGAGGTCTTCATGACGTTCTCTGGTTCGGTATGAGTCTGTTAACGACAGCCCCAGACAGTCTTTAAGGGTCAGAATTCCGATCTGGAAGGCGCGTCACTGAGCAATAGTGATGCGCGTCAAATATTGCGTTTTTGCCTTGAAAACAGCCTCCTCTTCGCTGCGTGACACGCGTGTAAACCACGTTCCGCAGGAGTGTGACGTGCGTTCGAAAGTCGTCGAACGCATGGCGGGGTATCACGCCAAATATTTGGCGTCAATGTGCGATGCGACACATCTAATGCGTGAACTGCATCACATTTATGATCTATACTGTCGTCTCGGGCCCCAAGGATGGCTTCATCGCGGGTCCGGCCACAGGTGAGACGCAAGGATGGGTCTGATGCCCGGCAGTGCTCCTTGCTTCCTCCTCTACGTCCACATTTCTCAGTAGGGTTAGAAAGCAAATGCGCAAGATCAATCTGTTCGCCGTCCTCCTGCTCGCCGCCGCACCGCTGGCCGCCAACGCTGCCGATGGCACCATCAACTTCACCGGCAAGGTCACCGCCAAGACCTGCGAGATCAATGCCGGCTCCAGCAAGGACTTCACCGTTCCCCTGCCGCCGGTCGGTACCACCGCCCTGAAGACCGCCGGTGACGTCGCTGGCCGTACCGCCTTCTCGATCAACCTGAGCAACTGCTCTGCCGGCAAGGTCGCCACCTACTTCGAGCCGGGCGTCACCGTCGACTCGAGCACCGGCAACCTGGTCAACACCGCCAGCGGCGGCGCCACCAACGTGCAGCTGCAGCTGCTGACCGCCAACGGCACCGCGGTGAAGGTGAGTGGCACGGGCACGCTGCAGGCCGGTACCTGGACCGATGTCGCCGACAAGGGCGCGGCCAAGCTGGACTACGCCGCCCAGTACTTCGCGACCGGCCAGTCGACTGCCGGCGACGTCGCCAGCAACGTCAAGTACACGATCATCTACAACTGATCGTAGCTGCACCCTCCCTGCCCGATGCAGCCATCGGGCAGGGCTTCGTTCCATTTCCCGGGTCGTCCTTCCGATGAAAGCCATCCTTTCCCGGGCGCTGCTGCTGGCGGCGCTCTCGCTGCCCCTGTGTCAGAGCGCTCTGGCCGGCGTCGTCATCAACGGTACCCGGGTGATCTATCCGGCGCAGTCGCGCGAAGTGACCGTGCAGGTGGACAACACCGGCGACACGCCGTCGCTGGTCCAGGCCTGGATCGATTCGGGTGATGCGGAGCAGACGCCGGAAACGAGCGACGCCCCGTTCGTGCTGACCCCGCCGATCAGCCGCGTGGAAGCTGGCCGCAGCCAGGCGCTGCGCATCATCTTCACCGGCAAGGCGCTGCCCAGCGATCGTGAATCGGTGTTCTGGTTCAACGTGCTGGATGTGCCGCCCTCGCCGCAGGCCACCCCGGGCGAAGAGCAGAACCTGCTGCAGGTTGCATTCCGCTCGCGCCTGAAGCTGTTCTATCGCCCGCAGGGGCTGGCCGGCACCGCAAACGATGCGCCCGCGCTGCTGCGCTGGAGCCGCATCGGCAACCGCCTGCGCGTGGAAAATCCGAGCCCGTTCCACGTCACCCTGGCCGAAGTGCGTGCGCTGGCAGGCACCCAGGATGCCGCGGTCGAGGAACAGGGAAAAATGCTGGCACCTGGCCAGCAGCTGGAGTTCACCGTGCCGGCCACCACCGCGCAGGTGCGCTTCACCACCATCAATGATTTCGGCGGGCGCGTGGAGCGCACCGTCACCGTCGGAAGCGGGAGCTGATCGAACGGCTGCATGCAGGCAGCGCGCCCTCCGTCATGGCTGCATCGCGGCCGTCGTCAAGGAATGTCAGTGTGATTGGAAACAGATTGACATTGTCGATTCAGCAGGCTGTGTACCTGCTGGCTGCGGGTATCGCCTGCCCAGGATGGGCCGTGGCGGCGCCGGCCAACCTCGGCGAGCAGGCGCTGATGGCGCAGAGCGCTGCGGCAACCGCGCGCGTGCCGGAACAGGCCCAGTTCAATTCAAGTTTCCTTTCCGGGCAGGCCGGCAAGGTGGATCTGTCCTCCTTCGCCAACGGCAACCCGATGGTGGCCGGTACCTACCGCGTCGACATCTACGTCAATGGCGCCTGGCAGGGCCGCCGCGACCTGCAGTTCAAGGCTGACGCACAGGGCAAGGTGGACGCCTGCCTCGGCATGCCGTTGCTGGAGGAGTTCGGCGTGGACAGCGAAGCCGTGTTGGCCCAGCAGGATCCTGCACTGGCTATCGATGCCGCTGCCTGCGTCCCGGTGCAGCAGCGCATGGCCGATGCCTTCGGCGCCTACGACGGCGGCAACCTGCGCTACGACCTGAGCATTCCGCAGGTGTTCCTGCGCCGCCAGGCGCGTGGCTACGTCAGCCCGGCGCTGTGGGACCGCGGCATCAACGCCGGCTTCGTCGGCTACAGCTTCAATGCCATCAACAGCGACCTGCGCACCGAAGACGGTGGCCGCAACCAGAGTGCCTATCTCGGCCTCAACGCTGGCCTGAACCTGGGGGGCTGGCAGTTCCGCCATGATTCCAACCTGACCTGGAACAGCGGCGATGGCCGCCACTGGCAGAGCATCGCTGCCTACGCCCAGCGCGGTATCCCGCAGGTGCGCGGCCTGCTGACCGTGGGCGATGCCTACACCAGTGGCGAACTGTTTGATTCGATCGGTTTCCGCGGCATCAGCCTGGTCACCGATGACCGCATGCTGCCTGATTCCCTGCGTGGCTACGCACCGGTGGTGCGCGGCATCGCCGAGACCAACGCGCGCATCGAAGTGCGGCAGAACCAGCAGCTGATCTACTCCTCCACCGTATCGCCGGGCAGCTTCGTCATTGATGACCTGTACCCGACCGGCTACGGCGGCGACCTGGAAGTTCTGGTGATCGAGGCCGATGGCCGCCGCCGCGCGTTCAAGGTGCCGTTCGGCTCGGTGCCGCAGATGCTGCGCCAGGGTGTTTCGCGCTACGCGCTCACCGCCGGCCAGGTGCGCAGCGCGCAGCTGCTGGATGACCCGTGGATGCTGCAGGGCACCTACCAGCGTGGCGTCAGCAACCGCTTCACCGTGTATGGCGGCAGCGCGCTGGGCAAGGGCTACGGCTCGGTGCTGTATGGCGTCGGCCTGGCCACCCCGCTGGGTGCCTTCGCCGTCGATGTCACCCACGCGCGGACCGAGTTCGATCACATGGCAGGCCGTTCCGGTGCCAGTGTGCGCCTGAGCTACGCCAACCTCATCAGTGAGACCAACACCAACTTCGCCCTGGCCGCGTACCGCTATTCCACCGGCGGCTTCTACAGCCAGCAGGATGCGCTGCTGGCGCGCGAGGACGACGCGCGCGGCATCGATCCTGCCCTGCGTGGGCGCCAGCGCAGCCAGTTCCAGCTGACCCTGAACCAGCCGCTGGGCGAGCAGGGGGGCGCGCTGTACCTCACCGGTGCAATGCGCGATTTCTATGATCGCCCTGGCACCAGCAAGCAGTACCAGCTGGGCTACAACAACGCCTGGCGCTCGCTGAACTACGGCATCTCCGCGGTGCGGACCGAGCAGGGCGACGGCGGCACGGCCGACACCCAGTATCTGTTGTCGCTCAGCGTTCCGCTGGGACGCCGCAGCGGCCAGCCGATGTCCTTCAGTGCCGACGTCGGCGTGCGCGACCGCAGCGGCTACGACAACAGCCGCATCGGCATGACCGGTGCGGCCGGCGCAGATGGCAACTTCACCTACGGCGCAGCGTTCTCGGACAGCCGCAACGGCGCATCCACCGCCACTGCCAGCGCTGAGTACCGCAGCCGCTATGCATCGCTCAGTGGCTCCTACGGCCAGTCCAGCGATTTCCGCCAGGCATCGGTGGGCGCCAACGGCAGCATGGTGGTGCACGCCGGCGGCGTTACCTTCAGCCCGCAGCGTGGCGACACCATGGTGCTGGTCGAGGCGAAGGGCGCGCGCGACGCACGCGTCACCAACGCACCTGGCCTGCGCATCGACGGTCGTGGCTACGCGGTGGTGCCTTATGTCTCGCCGTACCGCCTCAATATGGTCACCCTCGACCCGCAGGGCATGTCGCAGGACGTGGAGCTGGACGGCAGCAGCCAGTCGATCGCGCCGTATGCCGGTGCCATCAGCTACCTGCGCTTCGATACGCGCCAGGGCCGTGCGCTGCTCATCCAGGTCCGCAATGCCGATGGCAGCACGCTGCCGTTCGGCTCGCAGGTGAAGGACGAGCAGGATCAGCCGGTGGGCATGGTCGGGCAGGGTGGCCGCGTATACGTGCGCAGCGAACACGACCGCGGCCAGCTGCTGGTCGAGTGGGGCGTTGCCGCCGACCAGCGCTGTACCCTTGAATACACGGTGCCTGCGGGCACCACGGCCGGCCCTGCCGGATTGATTGCCGTGGAGGCAGCATGCCGATGAAGACGTTCCGCCGGGGCACTCTGGCGATGGGCCTGCTGGCCGCGGGCATGGGCCTGGGGTTGTCGGGTCAGGCGCTGGCGTCGTGCAAGCTCAGCAACCCCCGGTTCTTCTCGCCTCAGGATGTCCAGATGGACATGGGGCAGGTGGTCATTCTGCCCAGCACGCCCGTGGGCGGCGTGATCAAGCAGCTGAGCGTGCCGATCACGCAGAAGAACAGCATCGTCAGCTGCGACTGGCGTGGGGGCAGTGCGATGGGGGCCTTCATCAACGCGGCGCAGCGCCAGCCCGTGTCGGGGTTCCAGAATGTCTATCGTACGGGCGTTGACGGGGTGGGCATCCGCCTGTATCGGGATTCCGGCACGATCCAGGCCTACTACCCGCACACCATCTACCTCGGCGGAGGCACAACCGGCTCGCTGACGGGCGGCTTCTTCCGGATCGAGCTGATCAAGACGGCGGCACAGACAGGGTCCGGCACGATCGCTCCCAACGGACCGTTCACCACGTACTACCTGGATGGCGATGGCCCATCGGATCCGGTGCTTACGTCCAGCTTCCGCGGCATGGGCACCACGGTCGTCAGCCCCACCTGCGAAGTGGATGCCGGCAGCCGCAACATCGTGGTGGATTTCGGCAACGTGCCGAACTCATCCTTCACCGGCGTGGGCTCGCGTGCCGTGGATCGTGATTTCAACATCACCCTGCGCTGCCAGGGCAGCAACGTGGCGCAGTACCAGAGCACCATCGGCATCCAGCTTGATGCCACGCCGGCCAGTGGCAACCAGCCCGGCACGCTGGCCATCACCAGCGGCACCAACAGTGCCACCCGCATCGGCATCCAGATCGTGCGCCGCAACGGCGGCAGCGAGCAGAACGTCACCTTCGGCGACAGCCTGACGCTGGGCGACACGGTAACCGGTACCTCGTCGATGAGCATGCCGCTGCGCGCACGCTACATCCAGACCCAAGCCGGAACGGTGGGGGCAGGCGAGGCCAACGGCACCGCGACGTTCACCATTACCTACAACTGACCTGCCGCGGGGGGGGGGGCGGCGCGCCCCGGAGGAGGCCGGGGGCGGGCCCGCGCGGCCCGGGGCGAGACCGGGGCGGGGGGGGGGGGCCGCGCCCCCGCCCCCCCCCCCCCGCCCCCCGCGGGGGGGGGGGGGGACCCCCCCCCGCCCGCGGCCCCGCCCCCCCCCCCCGGGGCGGGGTGGGGCGCCCCCGCCCCCCCCCCCGGCGACCGCTGTTATTTCCCGCGCAGCTTCTGGATGCCGCTCACCGCGGCCAGCACGATCGCACCGGCAACGATGCCGACCACCATGTTCGCTGCAGCACTGATCAGCCAGCCCCACTGCCCTTCGCCACCCAAGCCCTGCACGGCGTGGTGCAGCGCCGGCACGTTGTGCACGAGGATGCCGCCACCCACCAGGAACATGGCGATGGTGCCGGCCACCGACAGGAACTTCATCAGCCACGGCGCGGACACCACCAGGCCACGACCGAACGCAGCCACCACCCCGCCCTTGCGCGACAGGTACAGGCCCACGTCATCCAGCTTCACGATACCGGCCACCAACCCGTAGACGAACACTGTCATCGCCACGGCCACCACGGCCAGCGTCACCAGCTGCTGGGTGAAGGCCACGGTGGCGACCACGCCCAGGGTCAGCACGATGATCTCGGCCGAGAGGATGAAGTCGGTGCGGATGGCACCCTTCACCTTGTCTTTTTCCCACGCCACCATGTCCACCTGCGCGTCGGCCAGCGCCTTGCGCCGCTCGGCCTGGTGCTCGGCGTCCTCATCGGCCGAATGCAGGAAGCGGTGCGCCAGCTTCTCCACGCCTTCAAAGCACAGGAATGCACCGCCGATCATCATCAGCGGCACGATCAGCGGCACGTTCCAGCCGCGGCTGTGCAGCCAGGCTTCCAGCGCGCTGATCGCCAGCGCCGCCGGCACCAGGATCACCTTGTTCACCAGCGAGCCCTTGGCCACCGCCCACACCACTGGCAGTTCGCGGTTGGCGTTGACGCCGGTCACCTGCTGCGCGTTCAGCGCCAGGTCGTCGCCCAGGACGCCGGCGGTTTTCTTCGCGGCGACCTTGGTGAGGATCGAGACGTCGTCGAGCAGGGTGGCGATATCGTCGAGCAGGGCAAACAGGCTGGCACCGGCCATGGTGGATCCAAAGAAGGGATGAGCGGATTCTGACTGATCCGGTGCCTGCTGCGGAAGCGAGTTCACTGTGTGCCTACTCCTCAGCAGGGACACTGGCAGGGCCCCCCTTCTGCCGGGCATGTCCGTCGGGCGTGGCCCGGCGCTACCAGAGCAGCGCACCGCCCCGAGGAGTTCCGCTTGAGCAATCCGTCCACCGCCACGGCCAATCCCCCGCTGGTCAAGGGCATGAACCGGCGCAGCCAGATCCTGCGCCTGCTGATGCGCTATCGCCACTCGGGCGTTTTTTCCGGGATGAATCTGGAAGCCTCCGGCCCCCACGCCGATATCCCGGCCGACGGGAACCCTGACCAGTTTGTCAGCGATCTGGAGGCACTGGGGCCGACGTTCGTCAAGCTGGGGCAGATGCTTTCCACGCGCCCGGACATGATCCCGGCCGAGTTCGCCACGGCCCTGGAACGCATGCAGGAGAATGTGGCGCCCATCCCGGTCGAGCGCATCCACGCCGTCATCGAGCAGGAACTGGGCGCCGGGGTGAACAAGCTGTTTGCTTCGTTCGACCCTGAGCCGCTGGGCTGTGCCTCGATCGCTCAGGTTCACCGCGCGGTCCTGCATGACGGCCGACTGGTGGCGGTCAAGGTGCAGAAGCCGGAGGTCGCCGCGCAGCTGCGTTCGGACCTTGACGCGCTGCGCAGCTTCGCCCTGGCGGCCGACCATCTCACCCAGGTTGGCCGCCGCGTGCGCCTGCGCGACTGGCTCAACGAGTTTGGCAAGACGCTGATGCAGGAGCTGGACTACCGAACCGAGGCAGAGAATCTGGCCCGCTTCGGCCGCCACCTGTCGCCCTTCAAGCGCCTGTGGGTGCCCCAGCCGCTGTGGGACTACTGCAGCCAGCGTGTATTGACGATGGAACTGGTCAACGGCGTGCGCGTCGATGCAATCCCCGCCGTGCGGCGTACCGAGCAGCCGATGGACCCCCTGGCTGCCGCGCTGATCCGGGGCTATCTGGACCAGATCTTCGTGCATGGCGAGATCCATGCCGATCCGCATCCCGGCAACCTGCGCGTGACCGGCGATGGCCGCCTGGCGATCTTCGACCTGGGCATGGTCGCGCACATGCCGCCGCGTCTGCGCGAGCGCATGCTGAAGATCCTGTTCGCTGCAGTGGATGGACGGGGCGAGGAGGTGGCCGACGACCTGATCAGCATCAGCACGCGCCTGGAGTCCTTTGACGAGGAGCGCTACCTGCGTGAGACCGGGCAACTGATCGCCCGCTATGCGGCCAGCAGCAGCTTCACCGAGGGCAAGGTGGTGCTGGACATGGTGCGCATCGCCACCGCCTGCGGCCTGCGCACACCGCCGGAACTGAGCCTGCTGGGCAAGGCACTGCTGAACCTGGAGAGCGTGTGCCTACTCCTGGCACCGGAACTGGACACCCGCCGCATCGTCGAACGACAGCTGCAGCACGTGATGCGCGCACGCCTGAAGAAGTCACTCTCAATGCCCAACCTGGCCAGCGAGGCGATGGAGCTGCAGCAGCTGCTGCGCGACGGGCCGCGCAAGCTGACCGACATCATGGCGTTGCTGGCCGAGAACCGCCTGCAGATGAAGGTGACCGGCCTGGAAGAATCCCGGTTGATGGAGAACCTGCAGAAGATCGCCAACCGCGTGGCAGCCGGCATCATCAGTGCAGCGTTGATCATGGCCGCCTCGTTGATGATGAAGATGGAGACCGGCTGGCACATCTTCGGCTATCCGGCCATCGCGCTGTTCCTGATGCTGATCGGTGTGGTGCTCGGATTGGGGATCGTGACCAGCGCCTTGCTGTTTGATCGGCGTGCACGTGCGCGTGAGGAACGCGGGCATCGTTGAAAAAGCGGGAAATCGCGCTGTTTTTTAATGAAATCGCGTAGCAGCTTTCACGCTGGCTTTACTTGAAACGCGCGATTTCACCTCATGTAACAGACAAACATTTCAGTCAGGTTCGTGCATGCACTATCGGGTCATCAGCCTGTCATGCACCTGTGCTTGAGGCAGCGCTGGTCGGATGGACACGCGTCGGTGCGACGTCCATCACCACCTCCTGTCACTGCCGAAGCCGCTTATGCTCTGGATCCTGCTGCTGTCGCTGTTGCTGTTGGCCTGGCTGTTCTTCGCCTCCGCTAAGTGGGTGTGGTGGAAAGCGGGCGCGTTCTCGCTGCTGCTGCTCCTGCTCAGCACGTGGTGGTTGATCGACAAGCTGTCCGGCGATGGGCTGAATGCCGCAACGCTCTACCACCTGGGCGCCGACATGGAAGGCGCCGGCATCGCGGACTTCAAGGGCTACATCGCCGGCTACATCGCGCTCGTCCTGGTGTCGCTGCTGCCGCTGTTCGCCACGCGGGTGAAGCGCTGGCGCCGCCCGGGCCGCGGTGGCGCATGGTTCGCCGGTTTCGCAGTGGTGTGGATCACCACGCTCATGATCAGCCCGCTGGCACGTGATGGCCAGCGCCTGTACCAGCAGCTGCGCCCGGTCGATTTCGCCCGCATCGCCCCCGAATACCAGGTACCGACGCAGTCGCTGCAGCGTCCGCGCAACATCGTCTGGATCTACGGCGAAAGCCTGGAACGGACCTACCTGGATGAGAACGTGTTCCCGGGCCTGATGCCCAACCTCAATCGCCTTGCCAGCCAGTCGCTGGACGTGCGCGGGCTGGCCTCGGCCGAAGGCAGCGGCTGGACCATCGCCGGCCTGGTCTCGTCGATGTGCGGCGTGCCGCTGACCACCTCGCAGGGCGATGAAAACAGCATGGATCGCATGGGCAGCTTCCTGCCCAAGGCCGTGTGCCTGGGCGACTACCTCAAGCAGCAGGGCTACACCAACCATTACCTGGGTGGCGCCAGCGGCCGGTTCGCCGGCAAAGGCCAGTTCCTGGCCAGCCACGGTTTCGATGAAGTGCACGACCTGGAATGGTTCAGGCAGCAGAAGAAGATCGGCCGCGTGCATTACTCTCCGTGGGGCGTGCATGACGACGTGCTGCTGGACACCGCCTACCAGCGTTTCGAACAGCTCTCGCGCAAGGGCGAGCCGTTCATGCTGACCACGCTGACCATGGACACCCACCACCCGGCCGGCCATCTGCCGGTGGCGTGCAAGGGCCAGCGTTATGAAAGCAGGTACGGCAACATCAACATGCTCAACGCACTGAAGTGCAGCGACCGGCTGATCTCGCAGCTGGTGCAGCGCATCCAGGCCAGCCCCTATGGCAAGGACACGCTGATCGTGATCGCCTCGGACCATCTGGCGATGCCCAACGACCTCACCGACATCCTGACGAAGCAGAAGCGCGAGAACCTGCTGCTGTTCCTCGGCGATGGCATTGCCCCGCAGCAGCTGAAGGCCGACACCGGCACTACGCTGGATTCCGGTGCGACCCTGCTCAGCCTGCTGGACCCGCAGCTGAAGACGATGGGCTTCGGTCGATCGCTGATCGACACCCAGCGCGCGCCCAGCGCCAGCGTGGCCACCCAGCGCGATGGCGGTCGCGACTATCCGCAGTACCTGGCCTTCGCCCGCTCGCTGTGGCTGGGCGAGCCGACCCGCGAACTGAAGATCGACGGCGATGACCAGGTGGTGGTCGGCCTGCAGCACGTGCAGCCGCCGGTGCTGCTTGAGTACGACAAGGACTGGGCGCTGAAGTCGGTGTATCTGGAAAACACCTCGCGCCAGTTCGATGATGCCGACCCGGACAACACGCTGGCCTATGTGGATCGCTGCACGGCCTTCGAGGATGGCTCGGCCGACGGCGACTGGTGCGCACTGCTGGTGAACCGCGACAACGGCATCAA
Organism: Stenotrophomonas sp. STEN054; assembly: GCF_056854535.1. NCBI lineage: Bacteria > Pseudomonadati > Pseudomonadota > Gammaproteobacteria > Lysobacterales > Lysobacteraceae > Stenotrophomonas > Stenotrophomonas sp. STEN054. The sequence continues at coordinate 91,828 of NZ_JBXFWG010000001.1, forward strand.
GCTGTTCCGCGATGACGACCTGCGTGGCGGCATCGCGGTGGATGCACCGCTGGAGTCGTTCCAGGGCCCACGCCCGAGCGTGCGCCAGGCGCACATGATCACCCAGAAGGGCCGCCGCACCCGTGCGGGCCAGTACATGCTGGAACTGGTGGCAAGCCAGCGCCCGGACCGCGGCTTCTGGATCGAGGCGGTGTCGTCGCAGCGCAAGGTGGTGCTGGCCCAGCAGTGGGTGCAGCCGGATGCGGACGGCAAGATCAACGTCTCGTTCGGGTTGGACCACGAGGTGGATGATCTGGAGATCCGGGCGTGGTTGAACCATGCCGAGAAGCTGGCGGTGGATACGTTTGCGCTGGTGCCGTCGCGCGCACGACCGCGGGGGTAAGGGTTTTTCTTCAGCAGGGCTTGCAGCCCTGCGCCTGCAGAAGCCGAAGCAGGATCAAGAGCGGGATTCCGTGGGTGGCGGGGCACTGTGGGTGTGCGGGGACGCCGTAAATACGTCCATCTAGGCTTGGTCGCCGCTAGCTCGTGTGCGCTGTCCTGCGCACACGGCAAGGCCGGGGTCGGGCGTCCTGCCCAAGCCGCCCGAGGCATGCCTCGGGCCCGTGCGGCTCACACCCCGCAAACCCACAGTGCCCCGCCTTCGACAGGTTCACGCGGCTGTTGGCAACTGCTGGTGGTGGGTGCCGACCGTTGGTCGGCACATCAGTCAGATATCGAATGAATTCATCCACGCATGGCGTGATCTACTGGTAACGGAGGCTGTTGGTAGGTGTCGACCTTGGTCGACACGTTTTTTCCATCAGGCATCGATATCCGACCCCGTGCCCACCAACGGTCGGCATCCACCACCATCAGCAGCAGGTTCCAACAGCTCGCAGGAAACTGTCGAAGGCGGGGTGGGTCCGGTTGAGGGGGTGTGAGCGCCATGGATGGCGCGACCAAGCCCCATGGATGGATTTACGGCGTCCCCCTCAACCGGACCCACCCCGCCATCCCACGGATACCCGCTTCTGCCGTTGACGTTGACGTTGATTCGGCAGGTGCAGGGCTGCAAGCCCTGCAAAAAGCCCCCCCTTTACTCAGGAGGGGTGTCGCGTACCAGATGGATGTCGGTCGGGGTCGACAGCGGGATGTCCCGCTCGGCCAGTATCTGCAGCAGGCTGAAATACAGATCACTGCGCGTGCCATACACCTGCCGCGGGCTCGCCACGTAGGCGAAGCTGTTGAACGTGATCTGGCCGCCACCAATGCTGTCGATGAACACCGACGGCGCCGGCTGCTGCAGCACCGCCTGGTGCGCGCCATAGGCATCCAGCAACGCCTGTTTCAGGCCCGCCACATCGGTGCTGGTCGGCACCGCGAACTGGATCTGGATGCGGCCCTGGTTGTTGCCCATCGTCATGTTGCGGATGGTCTTGGTGATCAGCTCCGAGTTCGGCACGATCAGCGTCGACTTGTCGCCCACCTGGATCTCGGTCGAACGCACGTTGATGCGGCGGATGTCGCCTTCCTGGTCGCCCAGCTTCACCCAGTCGCCGATCTTCACCGGCCGCTCGGCCAGCAGGATCAGGCCCGAGACGAAGTTCTGGATGATCGCCTGCAGGCCGAAACCAATACCCACCGACAACGCGCTGGCCAGCAGCGCCAGGTTCTTCATGTCCAGGCCCATCGCGGTCAGCGCCCACAGGCCCACCAAGATGATGCCGACGTAACCGGAAATGGTGCTGATCGAATTGCGCGCGCCCAGGTCCAGCTCGGTCTTGGGCAGGTAGGTGTCGGTCAGCCAGCGCTGCATCAGCTGGGTCAGGCCCACGCCGATCAGCAGCACCAGCACGCCGGTGGCGATGCGGCCGGGCTGCAGCGTCAGGTCCTTGTTGATCGTGATGCCGTTGGCCAGCGCAGCGATGCGCTCGACGATGGTGCCGACGTTGCCGAACGGCGCGGCCAGGGCCAGCAGCGCGATCAGCACCACCAGGGTGCGCAGCATCGCCGACAGCAGCACGCCGGCCTGCTCCAGCCGCGACACGCTCAGGCCGGTGCTCAGCAGGATGGTCTGGCCGACCTTGCTGTCGGCGTTGAGCAGCCAGGTGCACAGGTCATCGACGAACTTGAACAGCAGCAGCGCGGCCAGCACCACGATGCTGCCGCCGATCAGCTGCTGGTTCACGAACTTGGCGAAGTTCACGTAGCCCAGCAGGGTGGCGATGATCGCCGCGGTGACCGCGAGGTTGCCGGCCACGCGGGCCAGCACCAGCCAGCTGCTGCGACGTACCGGCACCGCTGCGCCCACGCCATCGGCCTGCGCCTCCAGCTTGGCCTCGGCTTCGGCAGTCTGGCGGCGGTGCAGGCGGGACAAGGTGACCAGCATCGCCATGATCAGGCCGAGGTAGGTCAGCGCGATCACCCCGTCCAGCGCCACCGTGGTCACATCGCTGGTGCGCGTGGCCCGGTCGATGGCCACCAGCACGGTGCTGAGCCAGGCCAGCGCGGCTGCGCCCCAGGCGTACTTGCGCAGCTTCAGCGCGGCGGTGTCATCCAGATTCAACAGGCGCCACGAGGGCCGCGTGGGCACCAGCAGGCAGGCGCTGAGCGCGGCGATGAAGGCGGCGGCGAACGTGGCCTGCTGCACGCCTTCCGCCACGGTCTGCAGACGCGGCGCGATAGCGCCGATGGCATTGAGCGAGGCGATGAACACCACCACCGCGTAGCCCGGCAGCAACGTGCCGACCAGCAGCAGCCACATGGCCAGGCCGGAGCGGCGCAGGCGGCCATCGGGCGCGCGGTCGGAGGCGGCGAAGCGCCGGCCCAGCGCCCGCAGCCACAGGCGCAGCGGGAACATCATCACCAGCGCGGCCAGCAGGCCCAGCAGCGGCGTACCCCAGCCTTCCTTGTTGAGGGCGGACACCAGGGCATCACGGCCCTGCGCGGCCAGGGGCCTGACCCGGGCGACATCCACCGGCAGCTGCTTGGCCACCTTGCGCCACAGCTTGGGCGACAGCGGCGAATCGACCTTCTGTCCCAGTTCCTCGGTACGCTGCGCGGTGCGCTGCTTCTCGATATCGTTGGCAAGCTGGCCGGCGCGCACGGCACTGGCCTTGGCCTGCGCGACCGAAGACGCCAGCGCATCACGCTGGCGGGTGAGGTTGCGGCGCTGCGCCGCCAGCTCCGGCAGCTCGGTGGTGCCCTCCGGCGCCGTGCCCAGCTGGGCCAGCTGCTCGTCCAGCTGGTCCAGCTGTGGCTGCAGGCTCTTGCCCAGCGCCTCGGCATCGCGGCGCACCTGCGATGCGGTCTCGGACAGCATCGCCAGCGTTTCGGTGGCTTCGGCGGAATCGCGCTTGCGCTCCACGTCCTTCAGGCTGGCATCGAACTGGGCCAACTGCTGCTTCGGCGTCGGGTCGTCATCCTGGGCCAGCACCGGCGCGGCCAGCAGCAGCGCACCACACAACAGCAGCGCCAGCGACGGGCCACGCATCAGGATCGTTCGGAAGAAGGAAAGCAAGCCAGCCACACCGGTTCGCGCGGACCACCGCGCCTGCGCGCGACTATACGGCACGGCTGGTAAAGGCCGGATGGACGGCCACGCCAACACCGAACGGGGTAGAGTCGACCGTTGGTCGACCATCGCGCGCAGCGCGGGGCTTTCAGGATGTCCCGCCTGAAGCAGTCGACCAACGGTCGACTCTACCCCCAGCCCTCAGTACTTCAACCGCAGCTCTTCCACCTGCGGCTGCTGCAGCGCGTACCAATCCTGGAACTCCTCTTCGCTGATCTCATCCGGCGCGTACACGGCTATGGGGTGCCAGTCGTGGTCGGTCGGCAGCGGCTGGCGCGGGCCCGCACGCAGGCTGTAGCTGACGCCCTCGTAATCCACCACGTCATCCACCTGCGGCCACTGCTCGCGGGCAAACGCGGTTTCACTCTTCAACAGGATCACCTGGTACATCGGCACCTCCACTTCACTTGTATGGGGAAAAAACCCGGCGCTGACGCAAGGATAGCGCTGCACCGGTGACAGCTGCGCCGCCGCACGGGCGACGCATTGTTCTGGACGTGCCGCTCGCCCCGGCTTCACTCGCCCGTGGCGAACCCAACGGCATGGTGGGACACCCTTTCCACGACGCTGGACACGATGACCGACCACCCGCCGCTGAAGACCGTCGCCGACCTCAAGCTGCCCCGCTATCTGGGCACCTGGTACGAGATCGCCCGCTTGCCCATGCGCCACGAGCCGGAGGGCTGCACCGACGTGTCGGCTCACTACGAACTGCTGGAAAACGGCAACCTGGGCGTCACCAACCGCTGCCGCATGGACGGCGAGGTCGAGGAAGCCACCGGCGAGGCATGCGCCGTGGACAACGATGTAGCCCGGCTGGAGGTCAGCTTCCTGCCCAAGGGCCTGCGCTGGCTGCCCTTCGCCAAGGGCGACTACTGGGTGATCCAGGTTGCCCCCGATTACAGCGTGGCGCTGGTCGGCAGCCCGGACCGCAAGTACCTCTGGCTGCTGGCTCGCGAGGCGAAGCTGGACACCACCGTGCAGGAACATTATCTGGCGTCGGCCCGACTGCAGGGCTTCGATCTGTCCGAACTCATCCACACCCCGCATACCGGCAATCCGACGGCCTGAGCCCATCCCATGGACCTGAAGAGCGGTTACCCGTGGTGGGCCGTGAGCAATGGGCTGATCCAGGCCTTCCCGCCGCTGCAGCAGGACCTGCGTTGCGATGTCCTCGTCGTGGGCGGCGGTGTCACCGGCGCGCTGATCGCCGATGAGCTGTCCGGCCACGGCCACGAGGTCGCGGTGATCGAGCAGCGCGACATCGGCTGGGGCAGCACCGCCGCCAGCACTGCCCTGCTGCAGTACGAGATCGACACCCACCTGCTGGACCTGGCACGCCAGTACGGCACCGATGCCGCCGAACTGGCCTACCGCGCCTGCGCCGAGGCCATACCGGCCCTGGGCGAAGTGGCGCGCGGCCTGAAGAACGTCGATTTCCAGCGCATGGACAGCCTCTATCTGGCCAGCCGCCACCGCGACGTGCCGGTGCTGATGGCCGAGGGTGCCGCACGCCGCCAGGCCGGACTGGACGCCCGCTGGCTGCAGCCGGACGACCTGCAGCAGCGCTTCGGCGTGGACGCCGGTGGCGCGCTGCTGACCCGCCAGGCCGCGCGGGTCGATCCCTACTGCCTCACCTATGGCCTGCTCAAGCGCGTGCGCCGTCGCGGCGGCCATGTACATGACCGCACGGTGCTGCACAGCCTGGATGCCACCTCGCGCAGCGTGACCGCACGTACCGAGGCGGGGGCCACCATACGTGCGCGCCACGTCGTACTCGCGATGGGCTACGCGAACCAGCGCTGGATCGACCAGCGGGTGGCGCGCAACCGCAGCAGCTACGCCTTCATCACCGACCCCATCGATGCCGACGTGCTGGGCCCGCTGCAGCGCACGATGGTGTGGGAAAGCGCGCGCCCGTACCTATATCTGCGGAGCACCGGCGAGGGCCGGCTGCTGGTGGGCGGGCTGGACGATGCCATCGACATCGCGGCGCGCCGCGACCGCCGGGTGGAAGGCAAGGCCAGGCAGCTGATGAAGCAGCTGCAGCACTGGTTCCCGCAGCTGGACCCGACCCCGGCGTTTTCATGGGCGGGCACCTTCGCCGAGACCGCCGACGGCCTGCCGTTCTTCGGCCCGCACCCGCAGCGGGGGCCGCGCGTGCACCTGGCCATGGCCTACGGCGGCAACGGCATCACCTACTCGATGATCGGTGCCGGGCTGCTGCGGGCGCGGATCGAGCGGCGCCGGCACCCGCTGCAGGATCTTTTCGGGTTCGACCGGGTCTAAGGGGATCCGGGCCTGGCCCGGATCTACCACAAGCCGGCGGCGACAGGCATCATTCAAGCAACGCCTGTTAGCGTCGGCCTGTACCGCCGCGCGTGGCGCGGTCCCTGCCCGTTGGAGCATCGCGATGATCCGTCCCCTGACCCTGCTGCTGTGCCTGGCCAGCCTGCCCGGGACCGTGCTTGCCCAGTCCGCTGCCGGCGCCACGGCGCCGCAGTCGCCCGGCCTGGACCTGTCGGTTCCGCAGGCACCGATGCGCTATCTCAACGACCCGACCGTGCAGCAGGACCCGCCGGGCACCTACTACGGCGACAAGAGCGGCCCGCGCGTGCACGACGATGCCCGCATCGCCGACGTGACCGACGACAAGCTGAGGGTGTCCGGCAACTTCACCACCGGCATCGGTTATTCGAAGGGTTACGGCAACTCGCACTACAACGCCGCCACGCTCAACCTCAGCAAGAACTACACCACGGATGAAGGCAAGACCCACGGGGTCAACGTCAACATCCATGTCAGCGAAGGCAAGGGGCCTGGTTTTGGCCCGTATGGTGGTGGTTTCTATGGCGGCGGTGGCCCGGGTTACTGGGATTACCCGCCGCCGTACGGCTGGTAAACAGCTCCCGCTGCGCTCGCCGGGCATGGCCCGGCGCTACCGCCTGCCTTGTAGAGCCGAGCCCACGCTCGGCTGCACACTCCGCTCGCCGGGCGTGGCCCGGCGCTACCACCTGCGTTGTAGAGCCGAGCCCACGCTCGGCTGCACATTCCGCTCGCCGGGCGTGGCCCGGCGCTACCGGCCTCAATCCAGCCAGCCATCGCGCTCGCTGTGCAGGATCCGCCCGTCATGGCCGCTCAGGCGCACTTCCACGCGCTGGTTGCGGGCGTTGCGCGCTTCCAGCGACCAGGTCGCGCCATCGCGTTCCAGCGAATGGATCTCGCGCAGACCCTGCGCCTGCGCCTTGGCAAGCACCTGCCCGGTACCCAGCAGCGCGCGGCCATCGTGCTCGTCGAAGATCTCGCCGGTCTTCGGGTCGACATACACCTCGCTGAAGCGACCATCGGCACGGCTGACGTCGGCTTCCCACAGACCATCATCGCGCTCGATCTCGTGGATCTGGGTGTAGCCGGCCTTGCGCAGGATCTGCTCGACCTGGGCCATGCCCAGCGGGGCCGCCTGCACGGCGGGAGCGAAGGCCAGGGCGGCGACGGTGGCGAGTGTGAGCGACTTCAACATGGGGGTTCTCCTGTTCAATGCCGGACCATCCCGGCACCGCCACGATGCCGGGCACGGTTAACAGCCGCTTAGCCGGCACTGTTAGCCAGTGGTTAGCCGTAACCGGCACACTCACGCCATCCTCCCCGCATGGCTGCCCTCCCCCGTGACGCCGCTGTTCGCCCTGCCCCTGCTGCTGGCCCTGGCCAGCCCCGCAACCGCCGCCCGGCCTGCCCAGGATCCGGCGCAGGATGTCGCGCGCCGGGCCGTGCAGCAGGGTCGCTACGTCGCGCTGGAAGGCGTGGTGCGCGATGCACTCAAGCGCCACCCCGGCCAGCTGCTGGAAGTGGAGCTGGACGATGGCGTGTACGAAGTGGAGATCCTGCGCGCCGACGGCGTGGTGGTGGAGCTGGACTATGATGCGCGCAACGGCAGGTTGCTGAAGACGGAGCTGGACGACTGATGCGCATCCTGCTGGCCGAAGACGATGCGGCGCTGGCGCAGCGCCTGCAGCCGCTGCTGGAACAGGCCGGTTACGTGGTGCAGACGGTGGCCGATGGCCGCCAGGCCGAAGAGATCGGCCAGATCGAGGATCTGCAGGCGGCCATCGTCGACCTCGGCCTGCCCGGGCTGGACGGCTTGAGCGTGATCGAGCGCTGGCGCAGCAACGGCCGCAGCTTCCCGGTGCTGGTGCTGACCGCGCGCGGGCGCTGGCACGACAAGCTGGCCGGGTTCGATGCCGGTGCCGATGACTACCTGACCAAACCCTTCCAGGCCGATGAGCTGGTGCTGCGCCTGCGCGCCCTGATCCGTCGCAGCCATGGCCATGCCAGCCCGCGCCTGCAGTGCGGCCCCCTGCAGCTGGACGTCAACGCCGGGCGCTTCGAACTGGACGGCCAGCCACTGGCACTCAGCCCGCAGGAGTTCCGCCTGCTCAGCTGTTTCATCCACCACAGCGGCCAGGTGATCGGCCGCGAGCGGCTGGGCGAGCAGGTCTTCGATGGCGGCCTCGACCCGGATTCGAATGCGCTGGACGTGCTGTTGGGGCGCGTGCGCCGCAAGCTCGGCAGCGACCTGATCCAGACCGTACGCGGCCAGGGCTGGCGGCTGGCCGCGCCGTGAGCGGGCAACCCTCGCTGCGCCGCCGCCTGCTGCTGGCCGGTGGCATCGGCCTGCTGCTGGTTTCGCTGCTGGCCAGCGCGCTGCTGGGCGAACTGTTCAAGCGCAGCGCGCGCGACCGCCTGGACCATGAGCTGCAGCAGGACCTGCTGACCTTGGTCGCGCAGATGGAAACCACGCCCGATGGCCAGCTGCAGCTGCGCCAGGAGCCCAACGACGCGCGCTTCCAGCGGGTGTTTTCCGGCGCGTACTGGCAGATCGCCAACCGCCGCGGAGAGGTGCTGCTGCAGTCGCGCTCGCTGTGGGATGAAAGCCTGCCGGCCACGGCGGCCGCTGAGGCCCCCCGCAACCTGCCCGGGCCCCTGCAACAGGCGCTGCGTGCGCGCGTGCAGGAGGTGCGCCTGCCACGCGCCAGCCAGGCGTATCGGGTGACCGTGGCCACCGACCGCAGCACGCTGGATGCCGATGTGGCGGCCTTCCGCCAGCGCACCGCGCTGGCGTTGGCCGTGCTGGTGGCGGTCTGGCTGGCGGTGCTGGCCAGCCAGGTGCAGTTCGGCCTGCGCCCGCTGCGGCGCCTGGCCCATCAGCTGGAACGCGTGCGGCGCGGGCAGGCCCAGCGCATCGACACCGATGGCCTGGGCAGCGAGATCGTGCCACTGGGCGAGGAGCTCAACGCCCTGCTCGAACACCAGCAGCGGATGGTCGCGCGCGCGCGCACCAGTGCCGAAGACCTGGCCCATGCATTGAAGACGCCGCTGAGCGTGCTGGCCGCCGAAACCGATGGCGACGGGACGGACTGGCGCACGACCGTGCGCGAACAGGGCGCGCGCATGCAGGCCAGTGTCGACCGCTACCTGGCGGTGGGCCTGGCTGCCGATCATCGCCAGCGCACCAGCGTGGCGCCGGTGGCGCAGGCGCTGTGTGGGCTGATGGCCCGTGTGCACGGCGAGCGCGGCGTGGTGTTCGGCGCGGAGGGCATCGACGAGGCGCTGCAGTTTGCCGGTGCGCGTGCGGATCTTGAAGAAATGCTGGGCAACCTGCTGGACAACGCCGGCAAGTGGGCACGGCAGCGGGTGTCGATCAGCGCGGCGAGTGAGGAAGGGCAACTGCGCATTGATGTGCGCGACGACGGCCCCGGCCTGGCCGCCGATGCGCTGGCGCAGGTCACCCGGCGCGGTGTGCGCCTGGATGAGCGCGAAGGCAGCAGCGGGCTGGGCCTGGCGATCGTGGGAGACATCGCCGCCAGCTACGGTGGGCGGCTGGGGCTGTCTCTTATACACATCTGACGCTGCCGACGACGGAAAAAAAAAAAGGGGGGGGGGGGGGGGGGGGGGGGGGGGGGGGGGGGGGCGGCGGGGGGGGTTTTTCCTTTGTTGTGGGGGGTGGGGGGGGGGGGTTTGGGGTGGGGGGGGTGTTGGGGGGGGGGGGGGCGGCCCCCCCCCCGGCGAGCGCGCAGCGCGGTCGTCTTATTCCAGCGCGAAACGCAGCACGAACAGCGTCGCCACCAGCCATACCGCCGGATGCACCTCGCGCCAGCGGCCGGTGCCGGCCTTCAGCGCGGCGTAGGCGATGAAGCCGAAGGCCAGCCCGTTGGCGATGGAATAGGTGAACGGCATCGCCAGCGCACACAGCGCGGCCGGCACCGATTCGGTCAGGTCGCTCCAGTCCACTTCCACCAGTTCGCGCAGCATCAGGCCGGCCACGAACAGCAGCGCCGGCGAGGTGGCATAGGCGGGCACCATGGCCGCCAGCGGCGAGAACAGCAGCGCGGCCAGGAACAGCGCCGACACCACCAGTGCGGTCAGGCCGGTACGGCCGCCCACCTGCACGCCCGAGGCGCTTTCGGCGAAGGCGGTGGTGCTGCTGGTGCCCAGCAGTGAACCGGCCACGATGGCCGTGCTGTCGGCCAGCAGCGCACGGCCGAAGCGCTTCTGCGCGCCCGGCAGTTTCAGCAGGCCGGCGCGTCCGACCACGCCGTACAGCGTGCCGGTGGCATCGAACACTTCCACCAGCACGAACACCAGCACCACCTGCAGCAGCACCGCGATCGGCGCGCCGCCGTCGTGGTGCAGCAGGCCGGGCAGGTCCAGCTGCAGGAAGGTCGGTGCCAGGCTCGGCGGCAGCGACACCAGGCCGTGGTACTGCACGTCACCCAGTGCCCAGCCGGCGCCGGTGACGGCGAGGATGCCGATCAGGATCGCACCGCGTACGCGGCGCGCTTCCAGCACCGCGATCAGCAGGAAACCGCCGAGCGCCAGCAGCGGCGGCGCCGTGTTCAGCGGGCCGAGCGCCACCAGCGTGTCTTCGTTGCCGACGATCACCCCGGATTTCTGCAGCGCGATGATCGCCAGGAACAGGCCGATGCCGGCCACGATGGCCGAGCGCAGTGACGACGGAATGCCGGCCACCAGCCACGCACGCACGCCGGTCAGCGACAGCACCAGGAACACCAGCCCGGAAATGAACACCGCGCCCAGCGCCTGCTGCCACGGCAGGCCGGCCGCGCCGACTACCGTGAAGGCGAAGAACGCGTTCAGGCCCATGCCCGGCGCCATGCCTACCGGGAAATTGGCCGCCAGGGCCATCACCGCCGAACCCAGCGCGGCGGCCAGGCAGGTGGCGACGAACACGGCGCCGGCGTCCATGCCCGTGGTGCCCAGGATTTCCGGGTTGACGAAGACGATGTAGGACATCGTCAGGAAGGTGGTGACACCGGCCAGCAGCTCGGTGCGCACGGTGGTGGCGTGCTGCTGCAGCTGGAACAGGCGTTCGAACAGGGACATGGGGGTACTCACAACAATTGGGCGTCACCCCCAGCGGTGGTGACCTGCCGAAAGAGAAAGGCCGCGCGAGCGCGGCCTTTCCGGTTGCCTTACTTCAGCGCCTTGAAGCGCAGGCGCTTCGGTGCGGCGTCGTCGCCCATGCGGCGGCGCTTGTCTTCTTCGTACTCGCGGTAGTTGCCCTGGAAGAACTCCACGTGCGAATCGCCTTCGAACGCCAGGATGTGGGTCGCGATGCGATCCAGGAACCAGCGGTCATGCGAAATGACGAAGGTGTTGCCCGGGAACTCCAGCAGCGCATCTTCCAGCGCACGCAGGGTTTCGATGTCCAGATCGTTGGATGGTTCGTCGAGCAGCAGCACGTTGCCACCCTGCAGCAGGGTCTTGGCCATGTGCAGGCGGCCACGCTCACCACCGGACAGCGAACCAACCATCTTCTGCTGGTCCTGGCCCTTGAAGTTGAAGCGGCCGATGTAGGCGCGCGACTGGATCTCGATACCGTTGATGTTGAGGATGTCCAGGCCGCCAGCGATTTCCTGGAAGACGTTGTGGTTGCCTTCCAGCGCGTCGCGGCTCTGGTCCACGTAGGACAGCTTCACGGTCGGGCCGACCACGATCTCGCCGGTGTCCGGCTTTTCCTGGCCGGTGATCATCTTGAACAGGGTCGACTTACCGGCACCGTTCGGGCCGATGATGCCGACGATGGCGCCGGCCGGCACCAGGAAGCTCAGGTTGTCGAACAGCAGGCGGTCGCCGAACTTCTTCGAGACGTTCTTGAACTCCATCACCGCATTGCCCAGGCGCTCGCCCGGCGGGATGAAGATTTCATTGGTCTCGTTGCGCTTCTGGTAATCGACCGACTGCAGCTCTTCCAGGCGGGCCAGACGGGCCTTGCCCTTGGTACGGCCGCCCTTGGCGTTCTGGCGCGACCATTCCAGTTCCTTCTGGATCGCCTTCTGGCGGGCCTTTTCCTGGTTGTCTTCCTGCTTCAGGCGCTCATCCTTCTGGGTCAGCCAGTCGGTGTAGTTGCCCTTCCACGGAATGCCGCGGCCGCGGTCCAGTTCCAGGATCCACTCGGCGGCGTTGTCCAGGAAGTAGCGATCATGGGTGACCGCCACGACGGTGCCGGTGTAGCGCGCCAGGAACTGTTCCAGCCATTCCACCGACTCGGCGTCGAGGTGGTTGGTCGGTTCGTCGAGCAGCAGCATGTCCGGCTTCTGCAGCAGCAGGCGGCACAGTGCCACGCGGCGCTTTTCACCACCGGACAGCTTGCCGACCACGGCATCCCACGGCGGCAGGCGCAGCGCATCGGCAGCCACGTCCAGCTGGTTTTCCAGGGTATGCGCGTCGCCAGCGGCGAGGATCGCCTCCAGGCGCTCCTGTTCCTTGGCCAGTGCGTCGAAGTCGGCGCCTTCCTCGGCATAGGCGGTGTAGACCGCGTCCAGCGCAGCCTGGGCCTGCAGCACTTCGCCCACGCCTTCTTCCACCGCTTCACGCACGGTCTTGGTCGGGTCCAGTTCCGGTTCCTGCGCCAGGTAGCCGACCTTGATGCCGGCCTGCGGGCGGGCTTCGCCCTCGAAATCGGTGTCCACGCCGGCCATGATCTTCAGCACGGTGGACTTGCCGGCGCCGTTCAGGCCCAGCAGGCCGATCTTCGCGCCCGGGAAGAAGGACAGCGAGATGTCCTTGATGATCTGCCGCTTGGGCGGGACCACCTTGGACACGCGGTTCATGGTGTAGATGTATTGCGAGGACATGAGGTCTCCGTAGGGGCGCGGCCCTGCACCCGTCCGTCAGCGGGAAGCTCCCGGACGACAGCGGGCACAGACTGAATGGAATACCCCCAATTATAGCCGGAACCGCCTCCCGGCCGCGCCTGCCGGACCCCCGTGGGGCTGGCCGAAGGCTGAATACTGAGCAGAATGCGTCAACGGGAAGCGTTTCCAGCCGGAAACGGTTCAGATCGGTTGCGCAATATGGACATCACCATCCACTGCAACAGAGGTCTGTCATGCGCATCCATCGAATCGTGGCCGGGGCCATGGCCTCTGTGCTGGCGCTGGGATCGGTCACCCCGGCATTCGCCGACAACGATCACCGTGACCGCCGCGAGTGGCGGGAAGACCGCCGCGATGATCGTCGCGAGTACCGCCATGACGTCCGCGAGGCGCGTCGCGACTACGAACGGGACCGCCGCGATGCGCGCCGTGACTGGCGCCGCGACCATGACCGCCGCTACTACCATCCGGCACCGCCGCCGCCGCGCGTGGTCTACCGCCCCGGCTATCGGCCGGGCCCGGGCTACGGCTGGCAGGTCGGCCACCGCTACCGCGATTACTACCGTGGGCCGGTCTACGTGGTGAACGACTACCCGCGCTACCACCTGCGCCGCCCGCCGTACGGCCACCAGTGGATCCGGGACGATCGCGGCAACATGCTGCTGGTGGCCATCGCCACCGGCGTGATCGCCCAGTACGTGCTCAGCCGCTGAGTCAGCGGTCACATCCACGCATGGCGTGGATCTACTGACATGTCGGGCCACATCCATACGGGGCCGGATCTCCTCCACGGGGATCCGGCCCCGTCCCGTTCGGCCCCGGCAGGCCGTCACGGGGCTACAATCAGGGGCTGTGCCGTACCCCTCTTTCCCTGCCTGCCGGAGTACCCGATGTTCCCGCGTGACGTCCGCATCGAAACCTACGATCCCGAACTGGCCAAGGCCATCGCCGCCGAAACCCAGCGTCAGGAAGACCACGTCGAGCTGATCGCCAGCGAGAACTACACCAGCCCGGCCGTGATGGAGGCCCAGGGCAGCCAGCTGACCAACAAGTACGCCGAAGGGTACCCGGGCAAGCGCTACTACGGTGGCTGCGAATACGTGGACATTGCCGAGCAGCTGGCGATCGACCGCCTCAAGCAGCTGTTTGGTGCCGACTACGCCAACGTGCAGCCGCACAGCGGTTCGCAGGCCAACCAGGCCGTGTACTTCGCCCTGCTGCAGCCGGGTGACACCATCCTCGGCATGAGCCTGGCCCACGGCGGCCACCTCACCCACGGTGCCAAGGTCAACGCCTCGGGCAAGCTGTTCAACGCCGTGCAGTACGGCGTCAACGACCAGGGCCTGATCGATTACGACGAAGTCGAGCGCCTGGCCCTGGAGCACAAGCCGAAGATGGTCGTGGCCGGTTTCTCGGCCTATTCGCAGGTGATCGACTGGGCGCGCTTCCGCGCCATCGCCGACAAGGTCGGCGCCTACCTGTTCGTCGACATGGCCCACGTGGCCGGCCTGGTCGCCGCTGGCGTCTACCCGAGCCCGCTGGATCATGCCCACGTGGTCACCTCGACCACCCACAAAACCCTGCGCGGCCCGCGCGGCGGCATCATCGTCGCCAAGGGCGCCGACGAAGACCTGGTCAAGAAGCTGCAGTCGGTGGTGTTCCCGGGCATCCAGGGCGGCCCGCTGATGCACGTCATCGCCGCCAAGGCCGTGGCCTTCAAGGAAGCGCTGGAACCGGGCTTCACCGCCTACCAGCAGCAGGTGGTGAAGAACGCCCAGGCGATGGCCAACACGCTCATCGCGCGCGGCTACAAGATCGTTTCCGGCGGCACCCAGAACCACCTGATGCTGGTGGACATGATCGGCAAGGACGTGTCCGGCAAGGACGCGGAAGCCGCGCTGGGCAAGGCCCACATCACCGTCAACAAGAACTCGGTGCCGAACGACCCGCGTTCGCCGTTCGTGACCTCGGGCCTGCGCCTGGGCACCCCGGCGGTCACCACCCGTGGCTATGTCGAACAGGACTGCGTGGACCTGGCCAACTGGATCGCCGACGTGCTCGACGCCCCGGCCGATGACGCCGTCATCGCCCGCGTGCGCGACGCCGTCAGCGCGCAGTGCCGCAAGTACCCGGTCTACGGCTGATCGGGGAGTGGGGTCGGATCCTTCCCGCAGGGAGGGGCTCTGACCCCACGGTCGGGTATCCCACGCATGGATGAGCGTCGCCTCAAGTACCTGTACACGGCGCTGGCGGTGCTGTTCGGCCTGCCCAGCCTGCTCTTCGGAGGCGCAGGTGCCTGCATCGCGCTGGTCATGGGCGTGATTGGCCTGGCCTCCCTGAACCCGGACAAGCTGTGGTTTGCCGCCGGCATGCTTCTGTGGGGATCGGCTGCGCTTGCCGGCCTGGTGGCCTGCATCGCGCTCAGCCTCTTCTGGCTGAGGGAAGGGCGACGAGGCCTGGGTGCGGCCTCGCTGCGCTGGTGGTGGCTGCTGGGTCTGGGCATGCTGGCCTGCCTGCCGATGCTGGCCATGGCGCTGTACTACCTCTCGGATATGGGCCTTCTTGTGCTGAACATGGTGTTTGCAGGCCCGTCGATGCTGGTGCCGGCGGGCATGCTGGTGCTGTTGCGGGTGGCCGGACCCCCGCAGGTGGCCGCCCCCCGTGGATGAGGTCGCGCAAAAGCGCCGCATTGCACTGGCCCTGCTGCTGGGCATTCCGATCATTGCCGTAACCGGCACCCTGTCGGTGCTGGGGCTCGGTGCGTTTGCCCGCTACCTCACCGTCCTGCAGTGGTTGTGGGCCGGCGCGGGTCTGGTCGGGCTGATGGCCTGGCTGTTGCTGAGCGGCTTGTTCCTGTGGCGCGGCCAGTCCGGGCTGCGTGCCGCACCGTGGTTCGTCTGGAGCGGCCTGTTACTCGGCGCGCTGGCAGCTGTTGCCATGGTTGCCGTCGCCGTGTCACTGGCATTCATGAGCGGCGACTGGACCTCGCTGGGGCTTCTTGCGCTGGGACCGCCGCTGCTGCTGCCGGCTGCGCATCTGGCGTGGCTGCGCTGGCGGCAACCCCTTGCCGCACAGGGCTGAGCGCCGCCCGGATTTGCTGCAAAAGCCCTTCTCAGGTACCTTTGCGACGCTGTCATGACGTTGACAGAGTGGTATCCCCCCTGAGCCAGGCGTTCCATGTATTGCCCCTTCTGCCAGCATGCCGATACACGGGTCATTGACTCGCGCGTCTCCGAAGACGGCGCGACGATCCGCCGTCGGCGTGAGTGCGAGGCCTGCAACGAACGTTTCAGCACCCTGGAGACGGTCGAGCTGAAGCTGCCGGCCATCGTCAAGAGTGACGGCACACGCGAAGCCTTTGACCAGCGCAAGGTGCGCGCCGGCTTCGACCGCGCGCTGCAGAAGCGCGCAGTGCCGGAAGAGAAGATCGAAGCGGCGGTACGCGCCGTGGTCCACCAGCTGCGCATCAGCGGCGAACGCGAAGTGCCCTCGATCAAGGTTGGCGAGTTCGTGATGAACGAACTGCGCAAGCTCGACCACGTCGGCTACGTGCGCTTCGCCTCGGTTTACCGCAGCTTCGAGGACGTGGCCGATTTCCGCGAGGAGATCGAGAAGCTGGAACGCGACCTGCCGTCCAGCACCGAACAGCTGCAGCTGCTGGGCGATGTCATCGCCCTGACCAAGAAAAAGAAGGGCTGACATCCGGATGGGTGGAGGGTGCCAACCGTTGGTTGGCACGATGGCATGGATCCACACCCGCAGCGTTACCATGGCCGCATGACCACGCCGTTCACCGTCCTCGACCACCTGCACATGGCCAACGCACTGCGCCTGGCCGAGCGTGCCGCCTACACCACCCGCCCCAATCCCATGGTCGGCTGCGTGATCGCCCATGGCGAGCGCGTGGTCGGGCAGGGCTGGCACCAGCGTGCCGGTGGCCCGCACGCCGAAGTCTTCGCCCTGCGTGAAGCCGGCAGCGAAGCGCGGGGTGCCACCGCCTACGTCACCCTGGAACCCTGCGCGCATTTCGGCCGCACGCCACCGTGCGCGCTGGCGCTGATCGAGGCCGGTGTGTCGCGCGTCGTCGCGGCGCTGCGCGACCCCTTCCCGAAGGTCGATGGCGGTGGCTTCGACCTGCTGCGCGAAGCGGGCATCAAGGTGTGCGAAGGCCTGATGACGGCGCAGGCGCGCGAGCTCAACAAGGGCTTTCTGTCGCGCGTGGAGCGCAACCGCCCGTGGCTGCGGGTGAAGCTGGCCGCCAGCCTGGACGGTCGCACGGCGATGGCCGATGGCAGCTCGAAATGGATCACCGGTGCGGCGGCGCGCGAAGACGTGCAGCACTGGCGCGCGCGTGCCGGCGCGATCCTCACCGGCGCCGATACGGTGCTGGCCGACGACCCGATGCTGACCGTACGCCTGGCCGATTGCGAGGTGATGCCGCCGCTGCGCGTGGTGCTTGATTCCCGACTGCGCTCGCTGGAATGCAGCCGCGTGCGCGAGGGTCGGGCGCCGACGTTGTATGTGCACGATGCTGCGGTGAACGCACCGGATGCGGCCGATGCCGAATTCGCCAGCGTGCCGAGCGTCGATGGACGCCTGGATCTGGGTGCGGTGCTGGCGCTGCTGGCCGAGCGTGGCATCAATGAAGTACACACCGAAGCCGGTGCCACCCTGGCCGGCGCGCTGCTGCGTGGCGGCTGGGTCGATGAGCTGCTGCTGTACCAGGCACCGACGCTGCTGGGGGATACCGGCCGCCCGCTGCTGGCTGGCCTCGGTATTGAAGCGATGGACCAGCAACGTCGCCTGCGCGCGGTCGACCAGCGCCAGGTGGGGGATGACCTGCGGTTGCTGCTGCGCGCGTGATGCGGTGAAAGCCATCCACGCATGGCGTGGATCTACACTGCGCCGTTACCCGCGTATCTGTGGCGCATCGGCATTCCAAGGATATTATTCTTGGAACCCCAGGAAATCCGGGGTGATGCCTGCTTTCAGTACGCTATCTTCAATATCCTTGAAGTACTGAATTTCAATAAGGTCACTTTTTTTTTGCAGTATCTGAATAGGCTTGCCATGCGTGTGGACTCGGCCTTGATGTTTACGCACGTGCCTCCTGGAATGCTGACCTCGCTTCTTTCGTCATCTGGGCCAGTCAAGATGAGCCCAACCAGTACAGGAATGTTGGTCACCAGCCAGTAGGTGTGAAAGCTCTCCCTGTCAGCAGGGAGGTAGGAGTCATCGGTCATCACAACCGCCAGCGTTTCTTTCAGATTTTTTGGTGTCAGCTCAACGTCGTTGAATTGCGATCCCGTGACGTAGAACAGGCTTGGTGGATGGTCTACAGGCTTCGAGAAAGCGGTCTCAGAGCGTCCACCTAAACCCCAGGTATTCATCAGAAGAACAAGTTTCGCCCCATTCATCTCAACAATTTCTGTTGTGATCGAGACTGATTCAGTCAATGTGCTCTCACAGTTCTCGGGTGCTTTGCAGGCAACTACATGAGGTTTGATTGTTGAGCTTGCGCTTTCGAGTGTGAAATCAGTAGCGCCGAATCCTGAAAAACTGTTTTTGGCCGGCGCTCCCATTACCAGTCCAGGCAACATCACGCAGGCAAGCAGCACGATCAGGCGACCAGCCAGGCATCGCCGCGTACAGCACTTCATTCACAGGACTCCGGCCAGAGGGCATCAAACATCGGCCGCAGCACCTTGCACGGCCGTGCCTGCTCGCTGGTCGCTCAATGCCTTACCCAGCGCATCGGCCCCGCCAGTTCCTGGGGCGCGAAGCGCGCCGCGCAGCGCCGAAACTTGTGGACCAGCCCATCGCATACGGCGGTGACCAGCAGGGAACAGAAGAGGGCGCGCATCGAGGCTTGCATTGGCAAGGAGGGGCTGTGGCGTCACATGCCGCGGAACTGGACCGAGGCGGCCATGGCATCGACCGCATCCAGTACTTCCTTCGGGCTGTCCGCCGGCAGGATGGCTACGAGACGGACGAACCGCTCGCTTGGCCACACCGCCAGGTAATGGCGGTAGCGGTTTCCGCTGGGGGTGAGTCCGTCAACGCGGTGCCCCGCAATGCCTGCGAAGTGCGTGTTTGTCCTGGAAACGATGGTGCCTCCTTGAATGCTGACCGTGCCGGCAATCAGTTCATCAGAGATCTCGGCCACATCGTCCGAATCGAAGGGAAGCGACAGCATGGACGCCACGGTCACCAGCGGCTGGCGGCCTTGCGGATCGGTGTCCAGTTTGCCCGCAGTGAACATCACCGCCGAGCCGGCCAACGTGTTGAGCAGCCGAAACGGAGACGCTGCTTCGACGGTGAAGGGGAGGGCGGCAACGTTCTGCTCAAGCGTGGGCTGGGCACCGCGCGTCACCGACTCCAGAACACGCACGGCCTGCTTGTGGGTCAACTCATGATCGCGCGGGGCTTGAATCGTGATCATGACGGTCGGAGAGCCGCTGAACAGCGCGATCCACTTGCCGAACGTGTAACCGTGGGCGTCCTGGCTGCCGATCACCACCGGAATCGTCTGCCCGTCGCTTGTGATTCTCTCCAGACGTTCGACCTGCACGCCCTGGCTGGCGAAGCGTTCGCGCGCTGTCGCATTGTCTGCGAACAGTTCGCTCACCACTGCACCGGCTTCTGCGGGCAGTTCGGCAATCAGGATGCTGGCGCGTCCATCTCCACTGACGAACCCGGAGAAGTTGGGGGCTGGTGCGAAGCCAGGAGGCGGTGCCAGGCTGACGACCGAGCCGGGGACGGGAACCGAAGGCGGCGAGGCCTGGGAGCATCCCACCAGCAGCAGTGCCTGCAGGGAGAGCAGTACGGTGCGCGTGATGCGGCGCAGAGAATCGAACATCTGAAGCTCCTTCATGCTGCCGATGCTGACGCGTCGGCCTCACAGCGTGGACCACTCGCACCTGCGCTTCAATGCAATTACTTGTAAAGGAATCGGGGCTTCCTACAGTGTGCTGATAGCGTCAGTCGATCTCGCACAATGCCGAAACGTCTACCTCATCCTCGCCGGCGTCCCACCTGCCCAGTGGCATCAGCCCCATCAGCACGGTCCGCGAAAGCTGCTGCCCGCGCGCGGCGTCCGAGGCTTCGTGGTTTCCCAGATACCAGCCCGTTACCGGTACGCAGTGCGAGCCATCCGGGGCGTCGCGCAGCAGGGTGGTCCAGCGGCTGAACAGCGCATCGCTCTGCGCCTGGGCATCGGGTTGTGTCGTGTTCTGAAGCGCCAGATAGGCTTCGCGAAGGGGCGATACGTCCGGGTACGTGCATGCCAGTGCGCACATGCCGATTTCCGGTGAACCCAACGGTAGAAAATTCCTGGCCTCGCAGTGAATCAGCGATAGCCGCGTGCTTAGTGCGTTGGCAAATGCGCGCCCGATGGCGGGGGCGGGGGGCGGAAATGCCTGCCGTGCCAACCACGCAGGTACATCGTCAATGACGGGCTGTCAGTCGATACGTTCGCTCGGCACCCAGCCGGGGCCCAACGCCTCAAGCAATGCCTTCGCTGGCGCATCATCGTGCAGGTAGACGCGGGCCTGCAGCGTGCATGCCTCTTCCGGTCTTGGCGGTGAACTCGCCGCGTTTGCCGATGACGCCAGCAGTGCCAGCACTGCCAGCAGCACCAAGGCACGCGCACGCGGCGGCAGAACAAGGAGAGGCTTCAACATGGCGGTGTCGCCAGGCAGAGGGATTGCGAAGCATCGCCAATCCCGCCCTCTGCCGTTCATGCAATCTTTCCGAACTGTGTTGGCTGGAAGGCCGCGCACATCGTGCGAGCGACCCGCCGTTACCGCTTTACGCGCACTCGTCGGTCCACATCGTCTGTGCGATCGGGCGCAATGCCTTGCACTCCTGCGTCATCTCATCAGCCGACTTCACCTGGGCCTTGGCCTTCAGCTCGTCGGCCATCGCATCCACGCCGCTGATCTGTTCCGGGGCGATCTTCGTCACGCAGCTGCGGTGCTGCTGCAGCAGCAGGTCGCAGCCGGGCACGCCGGTCACCTTCGGTGCGCTGGCCGCTTCGGCATCTTCCATCCACACCTGGAACGGCGCGATGGATTCCAGCACCGGGGTGACCAGCTCATCGAAGCTGCCACTGAACCAGTACGCTTGCCCGGCACCGGAGTACAGCTTCTGGCTGCCCTTCACCGTGCGCTGCGTGCCGCTCTTCAGCGCCTGCGTATAGGCCTCGATGAAGCGTGTGCGGCTGGCCGGGTCTTCACTGGTCATGCTGTCGGCGAACAGCGGGCGCACGCTCGCCAGGTCCACCACCTTGCAGGTGAACTCGACCGTGGCGATCTTCTGGTCGTCCACGTACTCGTTCTCTTCGATGCTGCTGCCAGTGGCGCGACAGGTCGATGCCTTCAGCACCTTTCCGTACAGCGCTTCGGTCGCGGCTGCATCGGGCGTGGCGCCAACGCTGGCCTGCAGCGCCATCCACGGTTCGGCCAGCGCCTTGGCCAGTGCGCCCGGCGTGGGCGTCACCGCGTCCTTGCCATCGTGCGCGCTGCGCATGGCGTCGTTGAGCGTGCGTGCGGCAGCGGCATCGTCTTCAATCAGCACGCGCGCGTACAGGTCCAGCGTCTGTTCCGGCGTCAGGGCCGTTGCGGCGGTGGCAAACACGGGGGAGGACAGCAGGGCGATGGCGAGCAGGGTGCGCAGGGGAGTCTTCATGACGGTGTTCCGTTTCCAGTGAGGCAGTGCAAAGGCGCGAAAGCCTGGCGCATCTGCACGCAGCTTCGATGGCACGCCGTGCGCGCGCCCATGAAAAACGGGCCCCTTGCGGAGCCCGTTCGATTACACGACGAGGATCGAGCAATCAGAAGCTGGCGCGTACGCCGGCCGAGAACTGGGTGACGTCGCGGTAGCCGGAGACCTCGCCCACCAGACCCCAGGTCTTGGTGAAGTTGACCTGGCCACCGAGGGTGCCGACCCAGGTGCCTTCGAAATTGTTGCCGCCATCCATGTAACCGGCCTTGATCCAGGCTTCGGTCATGCGCGAGGGCTTGCCACGCAGGCCCATGGTGGCGCGCACCAGGTTGGTGTGGTCCTTGAAGGTTTCATCAGCGAAACCGTCCAGGCGGTCGGTGACCTTGGCCTGCTGACGCACCCAGGCGATGTCGGCGGTGTAGTCGACGCGATCGCTGAAGGGCATGTGGTAGCCGATGCCCAGCTCCGGCTGGTTCAGTTCCAGCTTCACCGAGCCATCGGTGAAGTGGTAGGTCTTGCTGCCGTAGTTCCAGCCACCGAACACGTGCACCTGCTCGGCAAGGGCCACCGAGCCGCGCACGTAGCCGCCGTCCAGCTTGGGATCGTTGAGGCTGTCGTCGCTGACCTTGGCCTGGGTCCAGCCACCTTCGGCGTAGGTGTAGCTCAGGGCATCGGCCGAGGCCGAGAACGGTGCGGCGGCCAGCAGTGCGGCCACGATCAGGATCTTGCGCATGGATTTTCCTGTGAATTGCAGTCCATTGGCGGGCCACCCTGTTGGCAGTCCGTGGCGACCTCATGTCGTCCGAGGCTTGATTTTAATGAAACTTTTACAGAATACGAGCGACTTACGTCACAGCTGGCGGTCGGTTCAGCTGCGGGTCGGATCCGTGCAGGGCGGGGGGTCGGATCCTTTTGCAACACAAAGGTCTCTGACCCCAAGTGGGCCACACAAGGGGTCAGAGCCCTTTCCTGCGGAAAGGCATCCGACTCCGGTCAGTCCAGGCTGGTACACTGGCCGAGCCGGTTTCGCCGGTACACAAACGTCTTCAGGGCGGGGTGCGATTCCCCACCGGCGGTAGGTGCGCAAGCACGAGCCCGCGAGCGCCCCGGCCCATGGTCGGGGGTCAGCAGATCCGGTCCAATGCCGGAGCCGACGGTCATAGTCCGGATGAAAGAAGACGGTGCCACAGGGCCTTTGCGGCCCTGCGCCCGCCTGTTTGCCTTGCGGCGTTTTTCGCTCACTTTTCGCGGAGAACGTTTCTTGTTTACTGGAATCATCGAAGGCGTCGGCCGTGTGGCCGCACGCGAATCCATCGGCGGCGATGTCCGCTTCACCTTCAACGTCGGGAATCTGCCGTTCGACCACGTGCAGATGGGCGAGAGCATTGCCATCAACGGCGTCTGCCTCACCGTCATCGCCTTCGACGCCAGCAGCTTCCAGGCCGATGCGTCCACCGAGACCCTGGGCCTGACCACGCTCGGCCAGCTGTCTGAAGGGGCGGTCATCAACCTCGAACGCGCCATGCGCCCGACCGACCGCCTTGGCGGTCACCTGGTCAGCGGCCACGTCGATGGCCTCGGCCAGGTCCTGTCCATCCACGAAGATGCACGTGCCCAGCGCTGGCGTTTCGCCGCGCCGGCCGTGCTGCGCCGCTACATCGCCAAGAAGGGCTCGATCTGCGTGGACGGCGTCAGCCTCACCGTCAACGAAGTGGATTACGAAGGTTTCGAAGTCGCCCTCATCCCGCACACCGTGGCCAACACCGCTTTCTCCACCTCGCGCGTGGGCAGCGCGGT
Source organism: Stenotrophomonas sp. STEN054 (assembly GCF_056854535.1). Taxonomy (NCBI): domain Bacteria; kingdom Pseudomonadati; phylum Pseudomonadota; class Gammaproteobacteria; order Lysobacterales; family Lysobacteraceae; genus Stenotrophomonas; species Stenotrophomonas sp. STEN054. The sequence continues at coordinate 115,078 of NZ_JBXFWG010000001.1, forward strand.
GAACCTGGAAATCGACCTGGTTGCCCGTTACGTTGAACGCCTGCTGGGCGAAGGAGCACGTGCATGAATTTCGCCCCGATCCCCGAGATCCTCGAAGACATCCGCCAAGGCCGCATGGTCGTCATCGTCGACGACGAAGACCGCGAGAACGAAGGCGACCTGATCATGGCCGCCGAGCTGGTCAAGCCGTCGGACATCAACTTCATGGTCACCCACGGCCGTGGCCTGGTCTGCCTGCCGCTGACCCGTACCCGCGCCGCCGATCTCGGCCTGGCGCCGATGGTGCAGGCCAATACCGCGCAGTTCCAGACCAATTTCACCGTCAGCATCGAGGCGGCCGAAGGCGTGACCACCGGCATTTCCGCCCATGACCGCGCCCACACCATCCGTACCGCGGTGAAGCCCAACGCCAGGCCGGCCGACCTGCACCAGCCGGGCCACATCTTCCCGCTGATCGCCCAGCCGGGCGGCGTGCTGACCCGCGCCGGCCACACCGAGGCCGGCGTCGACCTGGCCATGCTGGCCGGGCTGGAACCGGCCGGCGTGCTGGTGGAGATACTCAACCCGGACGGCAGCATGGCGCGCCGCCCGGAGCTGGAAGTGTTCGCCCGCGAGCACGGCCTGAAGATGGGCTCCATCGCCGACCTGATCGCCTACCGCCTGGCCACCGAAAAGACCGTCGAGCGTGTGGACGAGCGCGACATCGATACCGAATTCGGCCCCTTCAAGCTGGTCACCTACCGCGACCGCATCGCCCACGACCTGCATTTCGCCCTGGTCCGTGGCACCCCGGCGGCCGATACCCCGACCCTGGTGCGCGTGCAGGTGGAAAACCCGCTGGCCGACCTGCTGCACTGGCGCCGTGATGATTTCGGCGTGGCCGCCACCGATGCCCTGCGCGCGATTTCCGCCGAAGGGACGGGCGTGATGGTGGTGCTGTCGGCCCCGCGCGACGGCGAGGCCCTGCTGGCCCGCCTGCGCCAGCAGCCGGCGCCGGTGGTGCCGGGCAAGGACAAGGATGTGGGCCAGTGGCGCCGCAATGGTGCCGGCTCGCAGATCCTGTCCGACCTGGGCCTGGGCAAGCTGCGCGTGCTGGGTACCCCCCGCCGCCAGGTGGGCCTGGCCGGCTACGGCCTGGAAGTGGTGGAGACGGTGACCCTGTAACGGTTGCCCGATGGGGTCGAAGCCCGCGGCGCGGGATCCGACCCCGGTAGCGCCGGGCCGTGCCCGGCAGATCGACCCGTCCCCCGATGGGTGCCGACCGTTGGTCGGCACACCATGCGGTAGAATCACCTCCTTATCGAACCCCCAAGCCGCATATGAGCCACTACGAAGGCGATCTTCGCACCCCCGAGTCGGCGCGCTTTGCCATCCTGGCCAGCCGCTGGAACGCCCGCATCACCGATACCCTGGTTGCTGGCGCCCGCCAGAGCCTGGCCGGCAACGGCATCGCCGAAGCCAACATCGACGTGATCCGCGTGCCGGGTGCCTGGGAACTGCCGCTGGTCGCCGCTCGCCTCGCTGCCGCCCATGAACACGCTGCCATCCTCACCCTGGGCTGCGTCATCCGTGGCGACACCCGCCACTACGAACACGTGGCCGACCGCTGCGCTGAAGGCCTGATGCGCGTGCAGCTGGATTTCGGCGTGCCGGTGCTGAACGGCGTGCTGGCCGTAGAGCGCGCCGAGGATGCCGAGGCACGCGCCGGTGGCAGCCACGGCAACAAGGGTGAAGAAGTCGCAATCGCTGCATTGGAAATGGTCAACCTGCTGGAGCAACTGCCATGAACAAGAACCCCCAGGGCAAGCCCTCCGGTAAACCCGTCCGCCGTGATGGCATCGACCCGGTGCTGCGCTCGCGCGCCCGCCGTCGTGCCGTGCAGGCGCTGTATGCCTGGCAGATCTCCGGCGGCAACGCACAGTCGCTCATTGCCCAGTTCGCCCACGAACAGGCCCGCGAAATCGCCGATCTGGCGTATTTCGAAGCGCTGGTGCATGGCGTGCTGGATAACCGTAAAGACATTGACGAAGCCCTCGGCCCGTACCTGGACCGTGGCATCGAAGAAGTAGATGCGATCGAACGCGCCGTGCTGCGCCTGGCCGGCTACGAGCTGCGCTACCGCCTGGACGTGCCGTACCGCGTGGTCATCAACGAAGCCATCGAATCGGCCAAGCGTTTCGGTTCCGAGCATGGCCACACCTACGTCAACGGCGTGCTGGATCGTGCGGCCGTGGAATGGCGCAAGGTCGAATCGGGTCACTGACCCCTGCGTCCCGCCTCGGTCATTGAACGGCGCGGGAATCTGCTTCGGTAGAGTCGACTGTTTGTCGACTGCTCTTGATCCGGCGATAGGACCGCTGATCGAAAGGCAGCCGACTAACAGTCGACTCTACCCAGTCGGTTCCACCCCCGCCGGTTCCATCCGATCGGTACGATCCGCCCGCATTTGCGCCCGCCGCCCATCCATGCAACCCGCCGGAGCGCCCCATGTCCCTGGCCGAATTCGCCCTCATCGACCGCATCCGCGCGCGCACCACCGAGCGCGACGACATCCCGCTCGGCATCGGTGATGACGCTGCGCTGCTGCAACCGCGTGCCAACGAGCAACTGGTAGTCACTGCCGATACGCTCAACGGCGGTGTGCATTTCCCCGGCGAAACGCCGGCCTTCGATATCGGCTGGAAGACGCTGGCGGTCAATCTCTCCGACCTTGCCGCGATGGGCGCGCGCCCGGCGTGGTGCACGTTGGCGTTGTCGTTGCCGGATACCTCCGAAGACTGGATCGAGGCCTTTGCCGACGGCTTCTTCGCCCTGGCCGACCAGCACGACATCGCGCTGATCGGTGGCGACACCACACGCGGTCCGCTGTCGTTGTCGGTGACCGCGATGGGCCAGGTGGGGCGCGGCCAGGCCCTGCGCCGCGACCGCGCACAGGTAGGCGATGACATCTGGGTGAGCGGTACGCTGGGCGATGCCGCCGGTGCGCTGCGCCTGTGGCAGCAGGGCGCGCTGAACGTGGCTGCGGCCACGTTGCTGCCTGACTACGAAACACTCCGCCTGCGCCTGCTGCGGCCGACGCCACGCGTTACCCTCGGCCTGCGCCTGCGCGCGTTCGCGCATGCGGCGGTGGATGTGTCCGATGGCCTGCTTGCCGACCTGGGCCACATCGCCGCACGCAGTGGTGTCGCCGCACAGGTGGACACCGACAGTCTGCCGATCTCACCAGAACTGCGCACCCTGCTGGGCCGCGAAGACGCACGCGACTGCGCCCTTCGCGGTGGTGACGACTACGAACTGTGCTTCACAGCAGCGGCCGACCAGCGCGACGCGTTGCTGTATCTGTCTGATTCATTGAACCTGCCATTGACCCGCATCGGTCGCATCACCGAAGGGCAGGGCGTGCAGGTGGATGGCGAACCCGCCAGCGGCGGTTACCAGCACTTCACGTAACCGCAACACCGCCCTGGTAGGTGCCAACCTTGGTTGGCACGAATGTGTCAGGCACCCACGCCAACACCGTGTCGACCAAGGTCGGCACCTGCCAAAGCGGTAACGTCACACGTGCGGCACGGGTGCACCGAAACGATTGCCGCCCGGCGTACCCGGCAGCAGCAGGAACACCAGCACCACCAGGCCCACGAACGGCACCAGCATCAGCAGGTACCACCAGCCCGAGCGATCGGTGTCATGCAGGCGGCGCACCGTCACCGCAATCAACGGCACGATCACCGCCAGCCAGAGCGCCACGCTCAGGCCGGTCGAGACCAGCGCCAGCGTGCTTGAGCCTGTGTAACCGGCGTAGAAGCTCAGAATGTACAGCGGGATCGATACGATCACGATGAACAACTGGAACCACCAGAATTCACTACGGCTGGCGCGTCCGTCGAACTGCGCATAGCGGGTCAGCGGAATCATCATTTTCAGCATGGGAACACTCCATAAAAGAAGAAGGCGGCGACTATCTCCGCTCAGGAGAAGGAAGGCCACCAGATACATTGCAATTGCCCGTAAAACGCTGCCGAAGTGCAGGCCGCCTGCACAGTTTCGTGGGTCGCCAGCGGGGTTGACCCTGGTACGAAGCGACAGTGGCCCGCTCAGTCACCTCACTGCACGACAGCAGCTTCCGCATCGCGCGCGGTGCCGTGGTCATCCAGCCACTGGAAACTCACTGCGGCAGGCAACGCGCTACCCGCCGGCAGCAGGAACTCGGCCTGTGCACCAGGCGCGATCATGTCCACTTCCACCGCATTCCCATCGGGCAGGGTCACGTTGCTCAGGGTCACGTGGTAGGCGCTCGGGTTGTGCACCTGCAGTGCACCGCCCTGCACACGCCATTGCAGCAGGGCGGCCGCATCGCGCGGTTGGCCAGGCAGGCCCGCCGGGCGGTGGAAGAGCTTCACCCGCGTGCGCACGGCAAACTGCAGCAGGTTGCGCGTGTTGGCATCACCCGGTTTTGGCGGAATGTCCAGCAGGTTGAAATAGAAGACCGTCTCGCGGTCGGCGGGCAACGCCGGCTCGCCGGGGCGTGGTGCGTAGGTGATGCGGAAGGCCTGGCCCTGATTCGGCTGCAACAGGCGCGGCTCGGCCGGAGTCAGGCGGAAAGGAGTGCGTATGTCTTCTGCGCGCGCGTTGCCGTCGCCGGTATCGATCCAGACCTGGGTCAGGGCCGGTTGGCTGCCGACATTGAGGGCGTTCACCGTGACATCGCGCGCCTTGCCGGCGTCATGGATGATGCGCGTGCCCTGCAGGGTCACCGCGGCCGACGCAGGCAGTGCCAGCGCGATGGCCAGTACTGCTGCAGCGGCATTGATGGAGCGGAGGAACATGATTCACCTTGGTGTAAATGGGCGTCCGGCGAGCGACGCCCTGGCGCCCGACTACCGGTAGAGCACGACGAAGTCGCCGGACGCGTTGGCGGTGCCCGCCTGAGCATCCTGGGCGGGTGAGGCATACCACGCGGTGTAGTCGAGCTGGCCACTACCGCCGGCGGCAATGGTCACCCACTCGACCGGGTTCTCGCCGATCTTCTGGTGGTTGCCGGCCGCATCGTACAAAGCAACGCCCACATTGCGCGCGGTTGACGCGGCAGTCAGGCCGAGATTGCCGGTACTGCCGTGAGGCGGTCCGCCGAAGCGCACGCTGACATCCTGGGCGGCACCGGAGCCGGTGCAGTCCAGCTCGATGGAGAAATTCTTCTGGCCCGCGCGGGTGTTTGCATTGACCGAGACAAGGTCGACCCGGCCCATCGGCACGGTAATGGTGCCGCCCGTCGAGTTGACGGCGCAGGTACTGGTGACCAGTTCACCGGTGATGTCCAGCGTCTCGGCAAAGGCGGCGGGCGCCGCGCAGAACAGCAGCGGAAGGATCAGCAGGCGGGGTGTCATGGAGTGGCTCCTGTAACGAATGGGGACGCAGTGTCTGGCCTCCTCGCGTGCGAGGGAATACAACAAGTTGCAGAGCGATCCATGCGCGGGCATGTATACAACTTGTTGCATGTCCGCTCGGCCACCGCTGGCCTAAAGTCACCACCCTGATACGTTGGGCAGGTGCGACATGCGTGCTTCGATTTTTCTCATCCGCAGACAGGTCGCAGCTACGGCGCTCTGCCTGATTGCGGGCAGTGTGCAGGCGGCATGCCTGCGCAACGGTAGCGCGGATGGGACACTGGATATGGCCCTCACCATGCCCAACATCGACCGCCCGGACACGCGTTTCGGGGGCAGCTTGAGTCAGGCGACCGAGGCGTTCAGCTGCACTGGCGGCATGGAAGAGCTGTTGATCCAGATGCCAGCATCCGGGCTGACCTATGTGCGCGACATCGTTTATGAGGGAAGGTCCTATCCCGCTTATCAGACCAGTCCGCGCAGTCCGCTGCTGATCCTCAACCACACCATTGGTGATCTGGCCGGCGACTACACACGTATGCCGTTGCGCGCGGGTGAGACCACCCGATCGCAGTTCGTGCCGTCGGCCGCCGGGCTGTATGTGTCGACCGTCAATGTCTATGTGTTTTTTCGCGGCGGTGCGATGGAGAGCATTCCTGCCGCGTCTCTTGGAACGCTTGAGGTGTGGTCGCAGAGTGATCCCGGCAACCACGTGCGGCATACCGTGTCGGTGCAGCTGACGGTGCCTGTGCTGACGTGCACGCTGTCGGCGGCCAGTCACACGCTGGACGACGTATCGGCCAACGCGCTGGCCAGCGCCGGAGACACCGCCAAGGAGTCGGCGTTCGGCGTTTCAATGAACTGCCCGAGCGCCAACGTCGATGTCGATCTGTCCGTGGCCGACGCCAACGCGGTGGGTGGCGCCGACGGCGTGCTGGCGCTGTCCGCTGGCAGTACGGCCGGCGGCGTGCAGATCCAGTTGCTGCAGGGCGGGGCGCCGGTGTCCTTCGGCAGTAGCTGGAACCATGGCTGGTCGCTCAAGGGGGTGCAGTCCCTGCCGTTCTCTGCGCGCTATCTGCGCGTGCCGTCTGCGCTGGTGCCGGGGACGGTCAAGGGCGAGGCCGTGCTGACGGCGACCTACCGATGAAGCCTTCGCTTGGCCTGCTCAGCGTGGCTGTGGCGCTGGCGCTGCCGACGCGTGCGCTGGCGGCTCCTGCAGCTGCGCTGGAGTTCAGCGAGGGCTTCCTGGTCGGTGGCAAGGCCATTGATTTGTCACGCTACACCCAGGGAAATCCGGTATCTGCCGGCGTCTATGCGGTCGATCTGTATCTCAACGACCGCCTGCTGGCCACGCGCGACATCACCTTCATGGCGCCCGACGACGCTGCTGCGGCCCAGCCGTGCCTGCCGGCCAGTGTGGTGGCAGGACTGGGCTTGAAGCCGGCCTACCTGAAGGCACTGCCTGCGGGCGGCGCCTGTGTGGACCTGCCGGCACTGGTGGAGGGTGCGACCGTGGGCTTCGACAGCGCTACGCTGCGGCTGTCGATCACCGTGCCGCAGGCTGCCCAGGCGGCGTCGGTGCGCGGTTACGTGGCACCGGAGCTGCGCGATCGAGGGATCAACGCAGCCTTTGTCGATTACAGCGCCAACCACTCCCGCAGCGCTGGTCGCGACAGCAGCTATCTGGGCGTGCGCGCCGGCGTGAATCTGGGTGACTGGCGGCTGCGCCATCGGGCCACCTTCAACCGTACCTCGCATATGGGCAGCCGCCATGACGTCGTCAGCAGCCATGCCCAACGTGATCTGCCTGCATGGAACAGCCAGCTGCTGCTGGGCCAGTCCAACACCGGTGGCGAACTGTTCGACAGCGTTGCTTTCACCGGTGTGCGGGTCGCCACTGACGAACGCATGCTGCCCGATGCGCTGCGCGGCTATGCACCCGTGGTCCGGGGCATCGCCGAAGGCAATGCAGTGGTGACCATCCGCCAGAACGGCGGGGTGATCCACGAAAGAAACGTGGCACCAGGGCCGTTCCAGATCGACGACCTGTACCCGACCAGCTTCGGCGGCGATCTGGAAGTGACGGTGCAGGAAGCCGACGGACGCAGCCAGCGTTTCACCGTCAACTTTTCCGCCGTGCCACAGGCCCTGCGTGCCGGCACGCATCGCTTCAGTGCCACGGCCGGTGCGCTGCGCGAGCAGGACGGCGTGTTCACGCCGCTGCGCTTTGCCCAAGGCACCTACGCACGCGGTATCAACAACCGGCTGACCCTGCTCGGCGGCAGCCAGCTTGCCGAGCGCTATACCGCGGTGCTGGCAGGCGCAGCCATCAACACCTCGTTCGGCGCCTTCGGCGCCGATATCACGCATGCGCGTGCGCGGCTCCCGGGTGCCGCTCTGGCCCGTGGCAACAGCTACCGGCTCAACTACCAGCGCTTCTTCGCGCCCAGTGGTACCCACGTCGGCCTGGCCGCCTACCGCTACAGCACCGAGGGTTTCCACACGCTGGCCGATACCGCACGCCTGCGCGACGATGCCTGGGCGCCGGTGGGGCGCGCCCGACATCGCTACCAGGTCAACCTGTCGCAGCGGGTGGGCGATCGCAGCAACCTGTACCTCAGCGGCGGCCATGTCGCCTACTGGGACCGCGGTGACCGCCAGAATGATCTCCAACTCGGTTTCCAGAGCAGTCTGGGGCCGGTGAACTACGGCATTTCGGCCCTGCGTTACCGGTTGGGCGACGGCCGCCTGGACACACGCTATGCACTCACCTTCAGCGTGCCGCTGGGCCAGCAGGCCAGGGCTCCACGGCTGAACAGCCAGCTGAGTCGCGCAGGCGCTGGGGACACCCAGCGCCAGGTGGGTGTGAGCGGAACGGCCGGCGAACGACAGGCACTCAACTACAGCCTGTCGTCCACTACCGCATCAGCCAGCCAGCGCAGCACCGATGTTTTCGCCAGCTACCGGGGCGGGCGCGGCACCGTCGAAATGGGATACAGCCAGTCCGGCAACCGGCACACCCAGTCGCTGGGACTTTCGGGCAGCATCGTGGCCCATGCCGGTGGTATGCAGCTGGGCCAGCCGGTCGGCGACGGCTTCGCCCTGGTGCAGGCCAAGGGCGCAGCCGATGCGCGCGTCGGCAGTGGTGGCGATGTGCGCATTGGCAGCAACGGCTACGCGGTGCTGCCGCATGTCAGCCCGTACCGTTGGAACCAGATCGACCTGGACCCTTCCGGCCTGCCGCTGGAGGTGGAGCTTCTGCAGACCTCGCAGCGTGTTGCGCCCACCGCAGGCAGCATCGTGCGGGTGGATTTCCAGGTGCGCCGTGAGCGCATGCTGTACATCGAAGCCACCGACGCGCTGGGCCAGCCGCTGCCGTTCGCCGCGCGGGTGGAAGACGCGCAGGGGCAGCAACGGGGTGCGGTAGGGCAGGGCAGCGTCATTGCCCTGCGCGGTGCTGAAACTGATGGCGTGCTGATCGTCGACCCGCAGGGGCCGCAGCGCTGCCGGCTGGCGTATCGGCGGCCGGACACACCCGATGCGTACGGGCTTTCATGGACGCAGGCCGTGTGTGCCCCTGCGCCAACACTGCCGGCACGCGTGCAGGTCCATGCCTCGATGCACTCCGGTACGCCCTGACACCTACCTCTTGACCAGGAATTCCAAATGACCCAGCCCCTGCTTTCGCTTCTGCTAGTGATGTTGCCCGTTGCGGCACTGGCCGATACGGCAACGTTGACCATCAGCGGGACCGTACTGCCGGGTACCTGCACCCTGACGGCGCCTGCCATCGATCTGGACCCGGTCAAGGCCGATGAGATGACGGTGGCCACACCCGCCAAGGTCAAGGCCGGAGTCTTGAGCTTTACCGGCTGTGTCGGGGTGGCGCGCGCGCGGCTGTCGTTCGATGGCGTTGCCGCGGACGGCGATCCCGACCGCTGGAAGAATACGGTCGGCGCCACGCCGGCAAGTGGTGTTTCCATCGCGCTGCTTTCCGGGACTACCGGCACCACCTATCTGAAGAACGGTGATACCGATACGGTCGTGGTAAGCGGCGCCACTGCCAGCTACGACCTGCGCGCGGGGTACTACATCGGATCGACCACGGGAATCAACGCGGGCAACATCTCCACCGACATCGTGGTGACCGCAGCGTACGATTGAGCGATGATGGTATTCGCGCAAGCCTTGGCTCCGCTACGTGCAGTAGAGAGGCGGCATGTAGCGTCGAGTCCACAGTCGGCTGTTGCCAAGAGCAGCCGAGCATGGGCTCGGCTCTACAGAGGCAAAGTGCGCAGAACGCGCCTGATCTGTTCTTGCTTGGGGGCGGGCTGCATGAAGCGGCCGAACATGGTTCGGCCGCGCACGCATCCTGCTTAGAAGTGGCGACCGAATGCGACGTTCACTTGGCTCGCAAGCACACGCTTGCCCGCCAAAGTCGCAGCCGACGTGCTCTTGCCGGTGGGACGCAGCACATTCCATTCGGTACGCACGAAGCTGCGTTCGCCCAGCCGCATGTTCGCGCCCAACCCATACTGCAGCGCCAGCGTGCCGGACGTGGCCTTGTGATCGAAATCGACGGTGCTGGCGGTCAGCGAGGTACGCATGGCACCCAGGCCAGCACGTCCAAAGACTTCAAAGCGATCACCGAGAGGCAGCACGCCCAGACCTGAAAGGGTCAATGCACGGCTGCTGCTGCGCACATGGGTATCACCGGCCTGGGTTGGCTTGCGGGCCTTGCTGCCACCGCCCTGCGCCTGCCCTGCCAGTTCAAGGGCGAAGTGGTCGTTGATGCGGTAGCCCGCGCCGGCCTGGAAGCCGAGCTTGCTGTTCTTCCAGCGGGTGTCCTTGTACTCGGGGGCCACCTTGCTGCTGGCCGGAATCGTCACCGAGTAAGCGCCAACACCGGCGAAACCGTAAACGCCCTCACGATCATTTGATTGGGCGCTGGCCAAGGCGGGCAGCAGGCAGGGAACGAGGGCCAGCAGGGAAAGCGATTTGCGCATGGAGTCATCTCCTGTGATGGGAGCAACCATGCTGCCCGGGGTGACAGACGGCTTCCTCAGTTCAACCTGGGTGGACCTGTGCGCACGGCCGACGCTGTGTGACCGTTCTTGACCGGCCGACCGATCACAAGGAATTCGATGTTTCCCTCGACAGCAGCCGTCCAGCATGGTGCCTCCTTTTGCAGGAGTTACCCTATGTTGTCGCCTCCTCCCAGACATCATGCTTTGGCCGTCGCGCTTGGACTGGCCCTGGCAGCTGCCGTGGCCCCGGCATCGGCCCAGCAGGTCATTGCCGATGGCGATGAGCAGACGCCCGCCGCCGGTGATTACACCACCACCGAACCCGTGGAGCCCGGCAACCCGGCCGGCCATGCGTTCTACGCAATCAATGGCGGCAGCATCGTTCCTGCCGGCCCGGTGACCTTGCGCACCCAAGGTCAAACGGCTGCTGGCGCTGCAGCGGACGGAGTGGGCAGCCGTATCTCACTTGCGGGCAGCACCATCGAAACCAGTGGTTTGGGTGGCAGCGGGTTGCTTGCCCGCAATGGGGCGCATGTTGAGATGAGCGGTGGCAGCATCGCTACCCGCGGTGCGACGGCCTCCGGCGTGGAGGTCATCGGCGGCAGTGCAACGCTGGACAATGTTTCCATTACGACGCACGGCGGTCTATCTCATGGTGTGTTTGTCACCGATGGCAGCGCGCAGGTGCGCAACAGCGTAATTACTACCCATGGCAGCAGTTCCAACGGCATCGAAACCCGCGGCAACGCATCTTTGCAGGTGGAGAACCTGCGCATCGAACACGGTGGCGGCGGCACTGGGGTGTTCATTTCCGGTACCACCGATGCGACGTTGCGCGGTGTACAGATCAATGGAAACGGCGCTGGCAGCAATGGCGTTTTGGTAGCGCGCGGCAGCACAGCGCTGCTCGAAAACGTGGATATCGACCTCAAACACGCGTTGTCCGGCACCGGCCTCAGCGTGGGTGGCAACGTCGAGATGCGCGGTGGCAGCCTTCATGCCCGCGGTGACAATGCGAGCATCGCCAATGTTGCCGACCAGGGTGTGCTGGTGCTGGACGGGGTTGAGGCCTCCGGCCACTTCGGCATCCGCACGTTGCAGGGTTCGGCACTGACCCTGCGCAATACCATGCTGTCCTCTGAGCGGGCGGGTATCGACATCAACCAATCCAACGCCGTCGTCCAGGTAGTCAATTCGTCCATCACCACTGGGCGCAATGAAGGGATCATCATTGGCGGCAACAGCCGGCTGCTGGTGGACCAGTCGGACATCACCACGCACGGCGCGAGCGCTGCGGCTATTTCCGCATTGAACGGCGAGGGCACCATCAAGCAGACGCGCCTGCGCACCACTGGTGACAACGGGCACGGCCTTTACGCCGATGGCAACAACGGGGCGGCCCCGCTGATGCGCTCGCACAGCGTGGATGTGCTGACCGAAGGCAACGGGGCAATCGGCGCGATCGCACGCCTGGGTGGCAGCAACGATCTGACTGACAGCCGCGTGCGCACCACCGGTGCCAGCGCCCACGGTGTGCTGTCCGGCGGCAGTGGCGCGATGGCGCTGCGTGACACCCATGTACGCACCGAGGGCGAAGGTGCTTGGGCGGCGGTCATCAATGACCGAGGCAGCCTGGACATCAAGGGCGGCTCACTGGTCAGCGCGCAGCATGGTGGCGTATGGGTGCGCAGCAGCCGCGATGCCGGTCTTGCGCTGGGTGGGGGGGCCATCGTTTCAGGCGGTAACGGCATCGGCCTTGCACTGGATGCAGCGGTGGCCGGGCGCTTCGATGTTTCGTTGCGGGACCGTGCACAGCTGCACGGCGATATCGTCATCACCCCTGATGATGTCGACGTTGGCCTGGTGCCTCAGTCGCAGGTCCACGCGCAGTTGTCCGGGGGATCGCTGTGGGTAGGCGCCTCCAGCCTGCTGCAGAGCGTGTCGCTGGAAGGCAGCAGCCTGTGGACGCTGACCGGTGACGCCCGCGTGCAGGGCAAGGTTGCGTTGATGGACAGTGGCATCGCCCTGTCCGATGGCAGCGGCCGCTTCAACGTCCTCACCATTGATGGCGATCTGCACAGCGAGCGCGGGTCGTTCCTGTTCCAGGGTGCGCTGGGGGATGATGGCAGTGCCATCGACCGTCTGCACGTGCGGGGGGATGCGACCGGCGACGCCAGCATCGCCGTGCAGAACATCGGTGGTCTGGGCGCGCCGACCCGCGACGGCATCCCGCTGATCCAGATCGATGGCGCGTCGCTGGCAACCTACCGCCTTGCCGGGCGTGCGGTGGGTGGCAGCTATGAGTACTTCCTGCACAAGGGCAGCGTTTCCCGCCCTGGCGACGGACAGTGGTACCTGCGCTCCGAACTGGGCGACCCGTGTGACCTGGACCCGACGGCGCCGGGCTGCGTGGTCGATCCGGGCCCAGGTCCGGGCCCAGGTCCCGGCCCGGACCCCACTCCTGGCCCTGACCCCGAGGACGGTGGCGAGGGTGAGGTGATCACGCCGCCGGCCGTGCTGCGGCCCGAGGCCGGCGCCTACCTGGCCAACCAGTCCGCGGCGTTGGGCATGTTCAGCCATCGCCTGCAGGATCGCGGTGCATTGTTGGCAACCGCGGGCACCCGCGCGGCGTGGGCACGCGTGGGCCACCACCAGGCCGATGCCCGCGCGGTGGAGGGGCAGCTGGCGATGCAGGGGGGCACCTCGCTGCTGCAGATCGGCGCGGACGTGTGGCGGGCCGGCAGGACCTCCTTTGGCGTGATGCTGGGCAGCGGTCGCGCCAGCACCACGGCGGTATCGCAGCTGACCGGGTACAGCGCCACGGGTCGGGTGCGGGGCACGGCGGCAGGGCTGTATGCAACGTGGCACCAGCAGGACGATGGCGCGCTGGGCGCCTACGCTGATCTGAGCGTCCAGCACGGCCGCTTCGACAACCGCGTCCAGGGCATCGGCCTGCCGATGGAAACCTATGCTGCCCGCAGCACGTCGGCATCGCTGGAAGCGGGCCATACCTTCACCGCATGGTCGGGTGCAGCCAGCAGGTTGTACGTGCAGCCGCAGGTGCAGGTGTCGCACAGCGATTACCGCATGGCGCGCCACGTTGAAGGCAACGGCACGGTGGTCGGCGGTGCCGATGCGGGTGGTCTGAGCGGACGGCTTGGCGTGCGTGTGTTCGGCCATGCTACGTCGGCAGGCAACAGGGTGCAGCCCTATGCCGGCGTGCATTGGCTGCGCGCCAGCACGACCGGCAGTCTGCAGTTCAATGGTCAGACGATGGCTGCGGATATACCGCGCGACCGCTATGAAGTACGGGCCGGTGCCGAGCTCAAGCTGGGCCACCGCTGGGGTGCGTGGGGTGGTCTGGGCGTGCAGCATGGCAGTGGTGGCTATCGCGAGGTGAATGGACAGGTGGGAATGCGCCTGGCCTGGTAAGGAACCAACGCTGGAGCCGGAGCTCATCGCCGTTGCGATGGGCTCCGGCTCCAACCGCTTTGCGCGCGGCCTCCAGTAGAGCCGAGCCCATGCTCGGCTGCTTCCACCGCGGTCGAGGCCGGGAGCAGCCGAGCGTGGGCTCGGCGCTACAAGAGCGGGATGGACGGTCGCGCCGAAGCATGCCCGGCGGCAATTGAAAGCACGTCAAAGCGGTAGCGCCGGGCCATGCCCGGCGGCAATCGAAGAGAGGGGCGGTCAGGCCGCGTGCACCTGCAACCCTACGTATTCGCACAGGCCACGGCAGGCCAGCAGCAGCGCCTCGCGCCCCCTGTCGCCCAGGTACTGGCTTTCCTCCCCGTCCACGCGCACGCGTTCGCTGGCCTGCAGCAGTTCCAGCAGGAAGGTCAGTCCGGCGTTTGCACGATCAATGCGCGACAACGCCCAACGCTGGCTCTGCGTGCGGCCCTGCGCCGGCAACGGCTGGCCGTCGGCCGCATCCACCGCGTGGATGTCCCGCAGCGCGCTGAGCAGAGTGAGGCCGCCGTTGGCGGAATCAGTCTGCAGGCTGGACAGCGTGGTTTCGAGTGTGCGGGCCAGTTCGTCGGGCAGCTGCTGGGCAGCTTCGCCCAAGGTGGCGAACAGAAAGGGGTAGTGATGGACACTCATGGCGGCCTCCTCATGCGTAGGGCGAAGAGTGCCACCCTGCTTGGCAGCGAGGGTGGCGGACGGTGCGTGGTTGCAATACCGGTGGTAACTATGCGAAACGCCGGCGGGCACGAGGCCCCCACACACCGCCCGCCAAAGAAGCGCAGACGGATTGCCTGCCGGCGCCGCTCAACAAGGAGAGAGCGACGCCGGCAGACAAGCGTAAACAACATAGTTACCAAACGGGATTGCAAGCCCGTGCCACCCGTTGTCGGTGGCCCCACATGATTCGCACGCAGCGTTTGTACTGCCAATGAGAAAAGTTGGAAAAGTCGAAAAACTCGCAAAGCGATGACGCCATGCACGTGCGTGCCGATCGCGACATGTCATGTAGAGCCGAGCCTATGCTCGGCTGTTGCCAAGAGCAGCCGAGCACAGGCTCGGCTCTACAAAAGCGAGGAGCAGCCGAGCACAGGCTCGGCTCTACAAAAGCGAGGCGCAGCCGAGCATAGGCTCGGCTCTACAAAAGCGAGGAGCAGCCGAGCATGGCTCGACTCTACAAAGTCGGCGCGCGGCGAAACCTCACGCTGGCGGCAGCACCTTGCCGGGATTGAGGATGCCATCCGGGTCCAGCGCCGCCTTGATCGCACGCATCGTCGCCAGCGTGGCCGGGGTGAACGCCTGCGCCATGAAATCGCGTTTGGCCAGGCCGATGCCATGCTCGCCTGACAAGGTGCCACCCAGCGCCAGCGTGAGCTCGAAGATCTTCGGCAGCGCGGCATGCGCACGCGCGTTCTCGTCGGCATCGTCCGGGTGGTACAGGATGTTGACGTGCAGGTTGCCGTTGCCCGCATGGCCGAAGGTGACGATGGTCAGCGTGTACTCGCGCGCCAGCGCCTGCACGCCGGCCACGAGATCCGGGATACGCGATACCGGCACCACCACGTCTTCGTTGATCTTGCCCGGCGCCACACTGCGCAGTGCAGGCGACAGCGCCTTGCGAGCGGCCCACAGCTGGTCGCGGGCGCGGCCTTCCATCGCCACGTCCAGTTCGATCATGCCGTCGCCCCCGGCGGCGCTGGCCAGTGCCTGCAGCAGATAGGGCAGGGTGTCATGGTCGCCGTCGGCCTCGACCAGCAGCATCGCGCCGGCGTCGGGCACGTCGGCCCCATTCAAGCGCAGCAGCTGCAGGCTGCGCGCATCCATGAATTCCAGGCGGGTGGGCACCACCGGCTGCGACATCAGCCGTGACACCGCAGCAGCGGCGGCATCGGCATCGCAGTACAGCACGCGCAGGCCGGCCTGACTGACCGGCAGCGGGGTGAGTTTGAGCGTGGCTTCCACGATCAGGGCCAGCGTGCCCTCGCTGCCGACCAGCAGATGGGTGAGGTCGTAGCCGGTGGCATCCTTGGTGTAAGCGCCGCCGCAGCGGATCACATCACCGGTGCCGGTGACCGCCACCAGGCCGAGCACGTTGTCGCGGCTGGTGCCGTA
Source organism: Stenotrophomonas sp. STEN054 (assembly GCF_056854535.1). NCBI lineage: Bacteria > Pseudomonadati > Pseudomonadota > Gammaproteobacteria > Lysobacterales > Lysobacteraceae > Stenotrophomonas > Stenotrophomonas sp. STEN054. Next base: position 131,060 of record NZ_JBXFWG010000001.1, read on the forward strand.
CTTCACCGCGCGCGGGCCGCCGGCATTGCAGGCCAGGTTGCCGCCCACGCTGCAGATATCGGCGCTGGACGGGTCCGGTGCCCAGAACAGGCCATGCGGCGCCAGCGCATGCTGCAGGGTGCCGTTCAACACGCCCGGCTGCACGACGGCGCAGCGGTCACCGGCACGGATCTCGACGATGCGGTCCATGCGGGTGAACGACAGCACGATGCTGCCCGGCAACGGCACGGCCGCGCCGGTGGTGCCGGTACCCGCGCCGCGTGCGACCAAGGCGATGCCGTGCGCGCGGCACGCGCGTACCAGCGCCTGCACCTGTTCGATGTCCGCCGGCAGCGCCACGGCTGCCGGGCGCTGGCGGCGCCAGGAATTGTCCTGCGCATTCGCCTCCAACGCACCGTCATCCATGCGCCAGCCCTCCGTGCCCAGCAGGGTGGACAGTTCGGCAACCAGGGCGGCGGGCAGGGTAGTGCTCATGAGGGATTCCGGGGGACGGCAGGGGTGGGTTGGATGAGTTTCCAGGCAACCACGGCGGTGGCCAGCGGCAGCCACACCCAACGCAGCTCGGACAGCAGCGTGGCCAGGCCGCGTGCGCTGAAGAACTGCGGGGCAAACGGTGAAACACGGATGGGTCGCCACGGTGCGAAGAAGCGATGCTCGCTCCATGGCCAGGCCAGGGCGACGCCCAGCCCGCCGGAGGTCATCGCATCCAGCAGCGGATGGCTGGCCGCGCAGACGAACACGAACGCGGCGGCTTGTAGGGGCGATGCCACCGTTGGCCCTGCCTTGGCAGGTGCCAACCTTGGTTGGCACCGAACCGCCGACCAAGGTCGGCGACTACCAAAGAATGCCAACACCGCGGCCAACGCCGCCAGCAGGCAGGCGAACAGCAGCGAATGGCTGGCGCCACGGTGGCCGAACGCATCGGCATAGGGAATGTGCAGGGCGAAGGCCAGCACGTCGGCGTCGGGCAGCATGGCGGCAATGACGCCGGCGGCCAGCAGGCGCGGCGGAATGCGGCCGTGGTCAGCGGCGCACCACAGCGCCAGCGGCACGGCGGCATGGGTGATGATCGACGGCATCAGTCACGCACCAGGGTAGTGCCGGCCGCTGGCCGGCAACAGGTAATCATCAGCAATCATCCAGCCGGAACGCATCGCGCAGCCAACGCAGCTGCGGCGGATCGCCATTGGCGTCCACCACATCGAAACGACAGGGCGCATCGGCCAGGGCAGGATGATCCTGCAGGTACAGCAGCGCGGCATGGGCCAGGCGCCGGCACTTGCGCACATCCACCGAGGCGGCGCCGTCACCAAAATCGGATCGCGCGCGGTAACGCACTTCCACGAACACCACGGTGCCCGCGTCGTCCATCACCAGGTCCAGTTCACCGCCGCGGTAGCGCACGTTGCGTGCACGCGGCTGCAACCCGGCCTGTTGCAGGTGCTGCTCGGCGGCCGCTTCCACCGCCGAGCCCCGTTGCAGGTGCTCAGCGACCACCGACGATCGGCATCGGGCGGCCACCGCTGAAGGTGGACCACGCCGGCTGGCGCAGGATGTTGCCGTTGCTGTCCAGGTACAGCGTGCCGGTTGCGCCATCCAGGCCGCCCTCGTTGGACAGCTTGTCCAGGTAGGCGCTGATCTTCCACGCATCGGCACCGAAGGCGAACAGGCGGCCGGCGGCACCGCGCGCGCTGGGCAGGGTCTGGCCCACCTGCGCGGCCGACGGCAGGCCGGACACGCTGCGCACGTTCCAGGCTTCGTTCGGGTAGATGATGCCGTCCAGCGCCACGTCTTCCTCGGCCTTGCCGCTGCCGGTGGTCAGCTGGCTGGTGCCGACTCGCGTTGCGCCACCGGCACCGGCCAGGGCCAGCTGCGGTGCCAGCAGGCGTGCCTGCGGGGCACGCACGGCAAGGAACACGGCATCGATCTGGCCGGCATTGCGCACCTGTGCGCTGACATCACCCACGGCGTCGACGACAGCGATCGTGGCGGCCACCTGGCCACCGCGCTGGGCGAACCGCTGGGCAAAGGCGGCGGCGGCACGGCGGCCGGTGTCGTCATTGCTGCTGATGACCAGGGCACGGTTGCGCTCGCGGCCACGCAGGTACTCGGCAGCGACGATGCCGTCGTCTTCCGGCGCCAGCGAGAAGCCCGCGCTGCCGGCTGGCGGCGCATCCTTGCCGCGGTTCAGGGCCAGCACCGGCACCTGCAGGGGCTGGCGGCCGTAGACCGCATCCACTTCATCGCGGCCCAGCGGGCCGACCACGAAGTCGGCACCGGACGCCACGGCCTTGTCGTAGGCGGCCAGTGCACCGGCCGGGGTACCGGCGGTATCGAAGAAGTTGATGTCCGGGCGGCGGCGGCTTTCACCGTAATACGCGGCCAGCAGGCCATCGCGCACCGGCTGCGCGGCGGTGGCCAGACGGCCGCTCAGCGGCAGCAGCACGGCCATCTTTGCCGGCGGACGGTAGCCATCGCTCATCGCCGGTGGACGCTTGCTGGTATCGAACTGGGCCGCGCCTTCGCGGTCGAACGGGCGCGGCAGCGGCAGGCCACGGGCAATCAGCGCGCGGCCGGCGAAGTTGTACAGCGGGTCATTGGCCGGCAGGGCGGCTGCACGACTGCGCAGGGTGGCGTCGTCCAGCGTGCCGAGCAGGCCGGCGATGGTGGCCTGGTTCTCGCTGCGGGCGGTGCCGGCCAGGCCGGCATGGGCGCGGGCACGCTCGGCGGCGGCAGCGAAGTTGTCACCACTGGCCTGCAGTGCCTCCGCGCGGGCCAGGTACCAGCGCGTACGCAGGCTGGGGTGCACGTTGTCACCCGATTCCTTGAGCAGCGCCAGGGCCTGCGCCGGCTGCTTGTCGGCCAGGGCCAGCTCGGCGCTGGTCAGCTGGAAACGCTGCAGGCTGGCGCCGGACAGTTGGCGGGCGGTCAGCTGGCCCAGCAGGCTGCGTGCGCGGGCGCTGTCACCGGCCAGGTGCCAGGCCCAGGCCGCATCGGCCAGGGTATTGCTGCGGGCACCGCCGCGCAGGGTGGCAGCCTGCGCTTCCAGCTGCAGGGCAGCGTCGCGCGGCTTGCCTTGTTCGATCAGCGCCAGCGCCTGGCTCTGGGCCGGCGATTCGGGGGCGCTGGTAAGGCTGGTGGTGGCACAACCGGCCAGAAGCATCAGCGACAACGACAGGGCGGAGATGCGTGCGGCGGGCTTGTTCATGATCGGATCCATGCGATGAGGGCAGCGGCCTTGGCCAGGTACACGCTAGGATTCTACCCTTGCCCCGTGAGTACCGCTGAAATGAGTGTGCCAACCCTGTATGTCGTCGCCACGCCGATCGGCAACCTGGCCGATCTGAGCCCGCGCGCGCAGGAGGTGCTGCGCTCGGTGGCGGCCATCTGTGCCGAAGACACCCGCCGCAGCGGCCAGCTGCTCTCCCATTTCGGCATCCAGCAGCCGCTGGTGGCACTGCACGAGCACAACGAAGAGGCCCTGTCGCAGCGCTTGGTGGCGCGCTTGCAGGCCGGCGAGTCGCTGGCCCTGGTGAGCGATGCCGGCACGCCGCTGGTCAGTGATCCCGGATTCCGCCTGGTCCGCGCCGTACGCGCGGCCGGCATCAAGGTCAGCCCCATCCCCGGCGCCTGCGCGGCCATCGCAGCGCTCAGCGTGGCCGGCCTGCCCAGCGACCGCTTCAGCTTCGAGGGCTTCCTGCCGGCCAAGGCCAGTGGCCGCCGCGACCGCCTGCAGGCGCTGGCCGGTGAAGTGCGCACGATGGTGTTCTACGAGTCCTCGCACCGCATCGTCGAATCGCTGGCGGACATGTCGGCGATCTTCGGTGCCGAGCGCCCGGCGGTGCTGGCGCGCGAGCTGACCAAGCTGTTCGAGACCGTGCTGGACGGTGATCTGGCCGGCCTGCTGGCCAGGGTCGAGGCCGACGAGAACCAGCGCAAGGGCGAGTTCGTGGTGATGGTGCAGGGCGCCGGCGATGATGCCGAGGCGCAGCTGGCGCACGGTCGCCACGTCTACGCCAAGCTGAGCGAGCATCTGCCGCCGTCGACCGCCGCCAAGCTGGCGGCCGAGTTGACTGGCGCTCCGCGCAAGGCGTTGTACGGCCGGTAGCGCCGGGCCACGCCCGGCGAGCGCGTAGCGCGGCATGCAACAGCTGCCGGGTATGGCCCGGCGCTACCCAAACGCGACAGGCAGAAAAGGCGTGCGTGCGCTAGAATGCGCGTTGGCGGAGCCGGCCAGACAGTCGCGTCATCCCTTCGGGGGTGCCGAGGAAAGTCCGGGCTCCATAGGGCAAGGTGCCAGGTAACGCCTGGGCGGCGCAAGCCGACGGAAAGTGCAACAGAAAGATACCGCCTACGTCTTCTTCGGAGGGCCGGTAAGGGTGAAATGGTGCGGTAAGAGCGCACCGCGAGTCTGGTAACAGACCGGCACGGCAAACCCCACCTGGAGCAAGACCAAATAGGGATCCATTGGCGCGGCCCGCGTTGGATCCGGGTAGGTTGCTTGAGCGTTGCGGCGACGTAACGCCTAGAGGAATGACTGTCCACGACAGAACCCGGCTTATCGGCCGGCTCCGCCTCCATTTCTCACATCGGCGATGTCATCCACGCATGGCGTGGATCTACCGGGCGTACGGTTACGTCAGAAGTCGACGCGGCTCTCGCCAAGGAATACGCCCTGCGCGCCGAAGCGGCGTTCGTGCATCTGTCCATGGCCCTCGGCATCGATCAGCAGCACGGTGCTGGCGCGCGTGCCGTAGTCGTCGCCACGGATGAAGGCCGGGCTCAGCCAGCGCTCGCGTTCCAGGCCGATGCCGGTGTCGGGCAGGTCGCTGTCGGCGGGGCGGTGTTCGTCTGCGAGGGCGTTCCAGAGTGGGGCCAGGGCTGGGGTCAGAGCCCTTTCGCTTTGCGAAAGGGATCCGACCCCGTCGGCGTCCAGCCAGGCTGCGAGCGCGGCCATCAGCCTGCGGGTCTTCGGCCAGGGCGCATCCAGGGCGCCGTTGGACATGCCATGCACGCCCGGGCCCAGGGTCTGGCGCTCGGCCGGATGGTTGCCCAGGTACTCGAGGCTGTCGCTATCGGCCAGCAACAGGTTGAACGGCGCATACGCCGCGGCGATGCTGGCCAGACGGTCCATGTGCACGGCGGCCGGTTCGCGGCCGCGCAGGAAATCGGCCACCAGCGCACCGCGCGAAGGGCCGGCCTGGGCGGCCAGCGGATCACGCACGTTGGTGACCACGGCCATGCGCCCGGCACCGCCGACGCCGGCCCAGCCACCGCCCGAACGCAGGTCGCGGCCACCGATGATGGACGGCTCGTCCTGCCAGGGGGCCAGGGGTGCCGTCGGGCGGGCGTGGAACTCATCGCGGTTGCCGGTCATCACCAGTCGCCAGCGCGGGTGATGCAACCAGCCAAGAGCAAGCAGGCACATGCCGTCATTGTGCCCGGTTTGCGCAGAGCGACGCCGCTTTCAACCCGTTCTGGATGAATGCGCACCCCATGTTTCACGCGCTCTCCACACCCCTGAACTTCCGTTCAATCTCAAAAAATGAGACGGATCAGCAACTTGTGGATAAGCCTTGAACAATTCTCTAAACATTGCTGCAAGCCATTGATGTGGCTGTGGATTTCCCCGCCGAAAAGTTGTTGACAACCCTAGGGCCGCTGCTAAGGTGGGCATCAGAGGGAAAACCGGGTGTTTTGTGGGTTTTCGTGGTTCAATGTTTCACCGGGCGAAGGAAGGGTGCACGCGTCGTGTTCCAGGGCGAGACGGCCATCACAGTTGACGATAAAGGACGCATGGCGGTTCCCACCGCCTACCGCGACCTCGTCGCGCGTGCCAGCAACAACCGTCTTGTTCTGACCTACAACCCGTTCGAAGCCGGCTGCCTGTGGCTGTATGCCGAGTCGGAATGGGAACGGGTCCGCGACGACGTGATGTCCAAGCCCAACACCCAGCGCGTCGTGCGCCTGTTGCAGCAGAAGCTGGTCGGCTCAGCCGCCCATCTCGAGCTCGACGGCAACGGTCGTATCAGCATTCCCGCCAGCCACCGCGGTGCGGTGGGCATTGAAAAAAAGGCGGTATTGCTCGGTATGGGCGACAAATTCGAATTGTGGAGCGAGCAGGCGCATCGTGCCTTGATCCAGCAGACATTGTCTGACGAGGATCTGGGCGATGGGTTGCTCGACCTGAAGTTGTGAGCCGGGGTGCCCGGATGCGCCCAGAAGCGCAGACCGGTCACCTTCCGGTGTCGCAGTCGCCGGCGGTGCACCTGCCGGTCCTGTACACCCAGGTCATTGACGGCCTGAGGGTGATCGAAAACGGACGTTATCTCGATGGCACGTTCGGTCGTGGCGGTCATGCGCGCGGCGTGCTCACCCAGTTGGGCCCGGAGGGGCGCCTGCTGGTCATGGACAAGGATCCGGAAGCCATCGCCGTGGCCGAGCGCGATTTCGCGCCCGACCCGCGCGTGTCCATCTTCCGTGGCAGCTTCGCCCAGCTGCTGCAGTGGGAGGCGACGGCCGAAGGCCTGGATGGCGTGCTGTTCGACCTCGGCGTGTCCTCGCCGCAGCTGGACGTGGCCGAGCGTGGTTTCAGCTTCGGCAAGGACGGCCCGCTGGACATGCGCATGGACCCGGACAGCGGCGAAAGCGCAGCGCAGTGGATCAACCGCGTCGAAGACCGCGAGATCGCCGACGTGCTGTGGACCTACGGCGAAGAGCGGCAGAGCCGCCGCATCGCCCGTGCCATCGTCGCCCGCCGCGAGAAGCAGCCGTTTACCCGCACTGGCGAACTGGCCGAGCTGATCGCCTCGGTGATGCCGCGTGGCAAGGACAAGATCCACCCGGCCACGCGCAGCTTCCAGGCCATCCGCATCCATATCAACCGCGAGCTGGCCGATCTGGAAGCCGGGCTCGATGCGGCCGTGGAACGGCTCAAGCCCGGCGGCCGCCTGGCGGTGATCAGCTTCCATTCGCTGGAAGACCGCATCGTCAAGCAATATATGAACCGCCTGGCGAAGGCGCCGCCGGCCAACCGCCGCCTGCCCGAGGCTGTGGCGTTCGTGCCGACCCTGGATCTGATCGGCGGTGCCATCAAGGCCACTGATGAGGAACTGGCCGCCAACCCGCGTGCCCGCAGCGCCGTGCTGCGCGTGGCACAGAAGCGGGAGGCCGATGCATGAGCCGGCTGCTGCTGATCATCCTGTTGGCCTGCACCGTGGCCTCGGCGATCGGCGTGGTGTTCGTGCGTCACCGTCATCGGCAGACGTTCATCGAGCTGTCGCGTGCCGAGCGCACGCGCGATGACATCAACCTGGAGTTCGGCCGGCTGCAGCTGGAACAGGCCACCCTGGCCGAAGCCAACCGCGTCGACCGCTTGGCCCGCGAGAAGCTGGGCATGAAGTTCCCCGAAGCCGCCGACGTGGTGGTGGTGCGCCCATGAGCAAGACCGGCCGCAACCGCCCGCGCAACGCCTTCAACCTGCGCCAGCGCCTGCGCTGGGTGGCGCTGGCGCTCGGCCTGTGCTCGGTGTCGCTGGTCGGTCGCGCGGCCTACGTGCAGATCATCAACAGCGATTTCTACCAGCGCCAGGGTGAGGCGCGTTACCTGCGCGAGCTGCCGATCAAGACCTCGCGCGGCATGATCACCGACCGCAATGGCGAGCCGCTGGCGGTGTCCACCCCGGTGGCCTCGATCTGGGTGAACCCGCAGGACCTGCTACGTGCGCCGGACCGCATCCCCGAGCTGGCCCAGGCGGTCGGCATGTCGGTAGACGAGCTGAGCAGCCGCCTGTCGCAGAAATCCGACAAGGAATTCATGTACCTGCGCCGCCGGATCAATCCGGACGACGCGGAGAAAGTGGTCGCGCTGAAGATTCCGGGCGTGGCCGCACAGCGCGAGTTCCGCCGCTTCTACCCGCAGGGTGAGGCGATGGCGCACGTGCTCGGCTTCACCAACATCGATGACCGCGGCCAGGAAGGGCTGGAGCTGGCCTTCGACGAATGGCTGCGCGGCAAGGCCGGCGCCAAGCGGGTGATCCGCAACCGCAAGGGCGAAACCGTGGAGAGCGACCTGCTGCGCGCCGCCGAGCCGGGCAAGGATCTGACCCTCAGCATCGACCGCCGCATCCAGTACCTGGCGTTCAAGGAACTGCGCAACGCGCTGGTGGCCAACAAGGCGGCCGGCGGTTCGATGGTGATCATGGACGTGGCCACCGGCGAGATCCTGGCCATGGTCAACCTGCCGACCTACAACCCGAATTCGCTGAACGGTGCAGTGCCGGACACGCGCCGCAACCGCGCCGTGACCGACCTGGTCGAGCCGGGTTCGACGATGAAGCCGCTGACGATTGCGACGGCGCTGCAGGCTGGCGTGGTGACCAAGGACACCATCATCGATACCAACCCCGGCTACATGACCCTGGGCCGCTTCACCATCCGCGACGTGCCGCGAAACAACGGCGTGCTCAACGTGACCGGCGTGATCACCCGCAGTTCGAACGTGGGCGCTGCCAAGGTTGCGGCCAAGCTGCCCGACCAGACCTTCTATGATTCGATCCGCAGCTTCGGCTACGGTTCGGTACCGCACAGTGGTTTCCCGGGTGAATCCGGGGGCGTGGTGCTGCGCCCGGCGCGCTGGTCGGGTACGTCCAAGACCACCATGTCCTATGGCTACGGCCTGAACGTGACGCCGCTGCAGATCGCCACCGCATACTCGGCGCTGGCCAACGGCGGCAAGCTGATCGCCCCGACCTTCGTCAAGGGCCAGCGCAACGAAGGCAAGCAGATCATCGACGAAGGCGTGGCCAAGCAGGTCGTGGCGATGATGGAAACGGTGGTGACCCAGGGCGGCGCCAAGCAGGCAGCCGTGCTCGGCTACCACGTGGCCGGCAAGACCGGCACCGCGCGCAAAGCCGGCCCCGGCGGTTACGAGCGCGGCCACTACAACTCGCTGTTCGCCGGCGTGGTGCCGGCCACCAACCCGCGCTTCGCCACCGTCATCGTCATCAACGACCCGCAGGCCGGCAAGTTCTACGGCGGCCTGGTGTCGGCGCCGGTGTACCACAACGTGATGGAAGGCACCCTGCGCCTGATGGACGTCCCGCTGGACGATCTGCAGTCGTGGCTGGCCGCCCAGCAGTCCGGAAAGATGGGGCATTCGGCCTCCATCCTGCCGGCGCCGCCGGCCGAGGCCGCGCTGCCGGCCGATGCCGCCGCCGAATTCGACGCCGCGCTGCCCAGCGCGCAGAACCATGTGCCGGCCCCGCCCGCGGGAGGCACGCAATGAGCCCTTCGATGTTGCTTTCGCAGTTGCTTCCGGACGTTGCCCTGGCAGGCAACGATCCCGTTCTGACCGGCCTGGTGCTGGACAGCCGTGCCGTGCGCCCCGGCAATGCCTTCGTCGCCATCGCAGGTTTCGGCGCGCATGGCCTGGGCTTTGCAGAGCAGGCGCGCGCGGCCGGTGCCAGCGCCATCCTGTTCGAGCCGCCGGCCCCGGCCGAGCTGCCGGCACCGGCCGATGCCATCGCCGTGCCGGGCCTGCGCGCACGCCTCGGCGCCTTGGCCGACCAGTTCCATGGTGCGCCCTCGCGTGCGATGACGATGGTGGGCGTGACCGGTACCAACGGCAAAACCTCCACCGTGCAGCTGCTGGCCCAGGCCTGGCACCTCCTCGGTACGCCCAGTGGCAGTATCGGCACGTTGGGCGCCGGACTTTATGGTGCGGTCGAGCCGACCGGCTTCACCACCCCGCTGGTGCTGCAGATGCATGCGCTGCTGGCGCAGCTGCGCAACGACGGCGCACGTGCGGTGGCGATGGAAGTCAGCTCGCACGCGCTGGACCAGGGGCGCGTGGATGCCGTGCACTACGACGTGGCGGTGTTCACCAACCTCACCCGCGACCATCTGGATTACCACGGTGACATGGCCAGCTACGGCGCGGCCAAGGCACGCCTGTTCCACCGCCCGGGCCTGAAGGCCGCGGTGGTGAACCTGGATGATGCGTTTGGCCGTGAACTGTTCGCCGGCCTGCCGGCCAGCGCGCAGGCCATCGGCCTGAGCTCGCGCGGTGCCGCTGGTGCCAGCGTGCGTGCCGAAGGCCTGAACCTGGATGGCCGCGGCATCGGCTTCGAACTGGTCACCGACGGCGCGCGCGCTGCGGTGCAGTCGCCGCTGCTGGGCCGCTTCAACGTGGACAACCTGCTGGCCGTGGCCGGCAGCCTGCATGCACTGGGCGAATCGATCGAGCGCATCGCCGGCGTGCTGTCGGCACTGCAGCCGATCCGTGGCCGCATGAACCGACTGGGTGGGGAAGATGGCCTGCCCACCGTGGTGGTCGACTACGCACACACCCCCGATGCGCTGGAACAGGCGCTTGAAAGCCTGCACGGCCACCTGCAGGGCACGCTGTACTGCGTGTTCGGCTGCGGTGGCGAGCGCGATACCGGCAAGCGTCCGCAGATGGCCGCCATCGCCGAGCGCCTGGCCAACCAGGTCATCGTCACCGACGACAACCCGCGTGGCGAAGACGGCGACGTGATCGTGGCCGACATCCTGGCTGGTTTCACTGATGCCTCCGCCGTGACCGTGCAGCGCAGTCGCGCGCGTGCGATCGGCCTGGCGGTGAAACGCGCCGGTGCGGGCGACATCATCCTGATCGCCGGCAAGGGTCACGAGCCCTACCAGGAGGTCAACGGCGTGCGCCACGACTTTGACGACACCGAAGTGTCGGCTGCGGCACTGGCCGCCAAGGCCGGTGTTCTCGCGACGCGCATGGATGCGCTAGTGGCCCGGCCGCAGGACGCGGAAGAGGGCCCCTCGCAGGCAGGGGAGGGCATCGCATGAAGCGCACCCTGCTTTCGCTGATCGCGCACTGGGCCGGTGGCGAGATCCACGGCGACGACGTGGCCATCGATGCGGTCAGCAATGACACCCGCAGCCTGGGCGCCGGCACCCTGTACGTGGCCCTGCGCGGCGAGCGTTTCGACGGCCATGATTTCGCCGCCGATGCGCAGGCACGCGGTGCCAGCGCACTGCTGGTCGAGCGCCTGCTGCCGCTGGACGTGCCGCAGGTGCTGGTGGCTGACAGCGAACTGGCCCTGGCGAAGATTGCCGCCGGCATGCAGCGCGACCGCGACACCGAGGTGTTCGCGATCACCGGCAGCAACGGCAAGACCAGCGTCAAGAGCCTGCTGCTGGCGATCCTGCAGCAGGTGGCCGAGCACGCACACAAGGTGGTGTACGCCAACCCGGGCAACCGCAACAATGAGATCGGCCTGCCGCTGGCGGTGATCGATGCCCCGGAAGATGCCGACTACGCCGTCTACGAGATGGGCGCCGGCAAGCCGGGCGACATCGCCTACCTGACCGACATCGCCCGCCCGCGCCATGCGCTGGTCAACAACATCGCCCCGGCGCACCTGGAACGCATGGGCAGCCTGCTCGGCGTGGCGGTGACCAAGGGCGCGATCTACGCCGCGCTGCCGGCCGATGGCGTGGCCGTCGTCAATGTCGACGATGCCTACGGCCGATGGTTCGAACAGCATTTCGTCGGTACCCCGGCGCGCTGCCGCGTGCTGCGCTACGGCCTGGACCACAGCGCCGATGTCACCGCGCGCGATATCCGTGCCGGTGCGCAGGGCAGCCAGTTCACCCTGGTCGCGCCGCAGGGCGAGGCCCGCATCGCCTTCGGCCTGCCGGGCCGGCATAACGTCAGCAACGCGCTGGCCGCAGCCAGCCTGGCGCTGGGCGCCGGCATCGACCTGGCCCTGGTGGCGTCGGGCCTGGCCGCGGCGCAGCCGGTACCGGGCCGCCAGATCGCCCACCAGCTGAGCAACGGCGCGGTGCTGGTGGACGACAGCTACAACGCCAACCCCGGTTCGCTGGCCGCCGCCATCGATGCCCTGGCCGCCGCCCCGGAAGAGGGCTGGCTGGTGCTGGGCGACATGCGCGAGCTGGGCCCGGACGCCGAAGCGCTGCATGCGCAGGCCGGCCTGCGCGCACGTGCCGCCGGCCTCAAGCGCCTGTATGCACTGGGCCCGCTCAGTGCCGCCGCTGCTACCGCCTTCGGCGGAGGCGGCCGTCATTTCGCCACCCATGACGCGCTGTCGCAGGCGCTGAAGGACGAGCTGCACGCTGGCGTGCGCTGCCTGGTCAAGGGGTCCCGTGGCAGCGCCATGGACACGATTGTCACAGCGCTGCTGGCGCAAGGAGAGGAATCCCCGCATGTTGTATGAACTGGCTCGATGGTTGCAGCAGTTGGAGAGCCTGTTCGGGCTGTTCAACTACCAGACGTTCCGCGCCATCCTTGCCGCGCTGACGGCCCTGTTCCTGTCGCTGTGGCTCGGTCCGGCGGTGATCCGCCGCCTTGCCCAGTTCAAGGGCGGCCAGCCGATCCGTACCGACGGCCCGCAGACCCACTTCGTCAAGGCTGGCACGCCCACCATGGGCGGTTCGCTGATCCTGCTCACCGTCACCCTGTCGGTGCTGATGTGGGCCGACCTGCGCAACCGCTACGTGTGGCTGGTGCTGGCCGTCATGCTGTGCTTCGGTGCCATCGGCTGGTACGACGACTGGATCAAGATCGTGCGCCGTGACCCGAACGGCCTGGCCTCGCGCTGGAAGTACCTGCTGCAGTCGATCTTCGGTCTGGCTGCGGGCATCTTCCTGCTGCAGACCGCCGACGTACCGGCCGCGCTGACCTTCTACATCCCGATGTTCAAGTCGATCGCGCTGCCGCTGGCCGGCATCAGCTTCGTGGCCATCGCCTACTTCTGGATCGTCGGCTTCTCCAACGCGGTCAACCTGACCGACGGCCTGGACGGCCTGGCAATCATGCCGACCGTGCTGGTGGCCTGCGGCCTCGGCGTGTTCGCCTATGCCTCGGGCAACGTGGTGTTCGCCAACTACCTGCAGATTCCGCAGATCCCCGGTGCCGGTGAGCTGGTCATCATCTGCGCGGCCATCGCCGGCGCGGGCCTGGGCTTCCTGTGGTTCAACACCTATCCGGCCATGGTCTTCATGGGCGACATCGGCGCGCTGGCGCTGGGTGCGGTGCTGGGCACGATCGCGGTCATCACCCGCCAGGAGCTGGTGCTGGTGATCATGGGCGGCGTGTTCGTCATCGAAACACTGTCGGTGATGATCCAGGTGGCCTCGTTCAAGCTGACCGGCAAGCGCGTGTTCCGCATGGCGCCGATCCACCACCACTTCGAGCTGAAGGGCTGGCCGGAGCCGCGCGTGATCGTGCGCTTCTGGATCATCTCGGTCGTGCTCGTGCTGATCGGCCTTGCCACCCTGAAGGTGCGCTGAGAATGAACGACCTGTCCCGCCAGGCAACACGCCTCGAAGCCATCGAAGGTAGCTACGACAAGTGGCTGCTGGGCGCGATCATCGCGCTCACGGGCATTGGCGTGGTGATGGTGGCGTCCAGCTCGATCGCACTGATGAGCAGCCCGTTCTACTACCTCAACCGCCACCTGATCTTCCTGGCGGTGGGCATCGTGCTGGCGGTCGTGGCCGCCCGCACCGAGCTGAAGTCAATCGAGCAGTACAACCAGATCCTGCTGCTGGGCTGCTTCGTGCTGCTGCTGGCGGTGTTCACGCCGGGCCTGGGCAGCACGGTCAACGGCGCGCGCCGCTGGATCAACCTGGGCATCTCCAAGTTCCAGACGGTCGAAGCGGTGAAGGTGCTCTACATCGTCTGGCTGTCCAGCTACCTGGTGCGTTTCCGCGACGAGGTCAATGCGACCTGGCCGGCGATGCTCAAGCCGCTGGGCGTGGCCGGTGCACTGGTCGTGCTGCTGCTGCTGCAGCCCGACTTCGGTTCGTCCACCCTGCTGCTGGCGATCACCGCCGGCATGCTGGTGCTGGGCGGGGTGAACATGCCGCGCATGTCGATGCCGGTGATCATCGGCCTGGTCGGCATGAGCGCGCTGGCCATCATCGAGCCGTACCGCATGCGCCGCATCACCTCCTTCCTCGACCCGTGGGCCGACCAGCAGGGCGACGGCTATCAGCTGTCCAACGCACTGATGGCCGTGGGCCGTGGCGAGTGGACCGGCGTGGGCCTGGGCAACTCGGTGCAGAAGCTGTACTACCTGCCCGAAGCGCATACCGACTTCATCTTCTCGGTCACCGCCGAGGAATTCGGCTTCCTGGGCACCTGCACCATCGTCGCCCTGTACGCGCTGCTGGTCGGCCGCACCTTCTGGCTGGGCATGCGCTGCGTGGAAATGAAGCGCCACTTCTCAGGCTACATCGCCTTCGGCATCGGCCTGTGGATCAGCATGCAGACCTTCGTTTCGATCGGCGTGAACCTGGGCATCCTGCCGACCAAGGGCCTGACCTTGCCGCTGATTTCGTCGGGCGGCTCGTCGGTGCTGATGACCTGCGTGGCGATGGGCCTGCTGCTGCGCGTGTCCTATGAACTGAAGCGCGCCGAGCGCCGCCAGGCCGTGCGCATTGGTGGTGGCGAAGAGACCGCGGGTGCGCCCGTGGCTGAACCGGCTGCACCGGCCGCTGCCACCAGCGCGCCGAAGGCCGCCGAACCGGTGGCTGCCGCTGCACCGGCCGCTGCACGTGGCACCAGCCGCCTGCAGTCGCGCATCGAACCGACCTTCGGGAGGCTGTCATGAGCACCGCCTCCAATACGAATGCCAACGCCCGCCCGGTGATGATCCTGGCCGGCGGTACCGGTGGCCACATCTTCCCTGGCCTGGCCGTGGCCCGCGTGCTGCGCCAGCGTGGCGTGCCGGTCACCTGGATGGGTGCCGACGGTGCGATGGAAACCCGCCTGGTGCCGCAGCACGACATTCCGGTCGACACCCTGGCCATCACCGGCCTGCGCGGCAAGGGCAAGCTGGCCCTGCTGGGCGCACCGTGGCGGCTGATGCGTGCCCTGCGTGCGGCCGGCATGATCATCCGCAAGCGCCAGCCGCGCGCCGTGGTCGCCTTCGGTGGCTTCGCCTCCGGCCCCGGTGGCATCGCCACCCGCCTGCACGGCCTGCCGCTGCTGGTGCACGAACAGAACCGTGCGCCGGGCATGACCAACCGCATCCTGTCGCGCTACGCGCGCCGCCTGCTGACCGGTTTCCCGGGCACCTTCGCCAAGGGCGAGGAGTGCGTCGGCAACCCGGTGCGCGCGGAGATCGCCGCGATCGCACCGCCGGAACAGCGTTTCGCCGATCGCCAGGGGCCGCTGCGCCTGCTGGTGGTGGGCGGCAGCCAGGGCGCACGCGCACTCAACACCGGTGTGCCGCAGGCGATTGCCGCGCTGGCCGGCACCGTGCAGGTGCAGGTGCGCCACCAGAGCGGCGAGAAGTTGCATGGCGAAGCCGTGCAGGCCTATGCCGAGGCCGGCGTGCAGGCTGAAATCACCCCGTTCATCGCCGACATGGCCGATGCCTTCGCCTGGGCCGACCTGGTGGTGTGCCGTGCTGGCGCGTCCACCCTGGCCGAGCTGTGCGCGGTGGGCGTGGGCAGCGTGCTGGTGCCGTTCCCCGCCGCCGTCGACGATCACCAGACCCGCAATGCGGAGTACCTGGTCGAGCGCGATGCGGCCGTGTTGCTGAAGCAGGATGGAACGCTGGCCGACGGCATTGCCGCACTGCTGCGCGAATTGTCCGAAAATCCCGCCCGCCGCATGCAGATGGCGCAAGCCGCGCGTGCCCTGGCCAAGGTCGATGCCGCCGAGCGCATCGCCGATATCATTCTCGAGGAAGCTGTATGAAGAAGGCCCGCTACTGCGCCTGCCACGCGCGAGGCCGCGCATGATCCGCCGCCTGCACGACACCAACGACCTGGTGCGCGCGTTCCCGCGCGTGCATTTCGTCGGCATCGGCGGTACCGGCATGAGCGGCATCGCCGAAGTGATGCTGACGCTGGGCTATGAAGTGTCCGGTTCGGACAACGCCGACAACGCGGCCACCCGCCGCCTGGCCGGCCTGGGTGCACGCATCATGCGTGGCCACTCGGCTGCCAACGTGCTGGGCACCGACTGCGTGGTGGTCTCCAGCGCCATCCGCGAAGACAACCCGGAACTGATGGAAGCGCGCAGCCAGCGCATTCCGATCATGCCGCGCGCGGCGATGCTGGCCGAGCTGATGCGCTTCCGCCGCGGCATCGCCGTGGCCGGCACGCACGGCAAGACCACCACCACCAGCCTGACCGCGGCGGTGCTGAGCGAAGGTGGCCTGGACCCGACGTTCGTGATCGGTGGCCAGCTGCTGGCCGCCGGTGCCAACGCCAAGCTGGGCGGTGGCCAGTGGCTGGTGGCCGAGGCCGATGAAAGCGACGGCAGCTTCCTGCGCCTGAACCCGCTGATGTCGATCATCACGAACATCGATGCCGACCACCTGGAAAACTACGGCAACGACTTTGCCCGCGTGCAGGCGGCCTTCGCCGAGTTCCTGCAGCGCCTGCCGTTCTACGGCCTGGCCGTGCTGTGCATCGACGACCCGGAAGTGGCCGCGCTGGCCGCCAGGACCCCGCGCCACGTGATGAGCTACGGCATGAGTCCGCAGGCCGACGTGCGCGCCGAGAACGTGGTGCAGGAAGGTTCGCGCATGCGCTTCACCCTGCGCCTGCCGCAGGGCACCAGCCAGGAAGTGGTGCTGGCCCTGCCGGGCAAGCACAACGTGCTGAACGCACTGGCCGCTGCGGCGGTGGGCTGGCAGCTGGGCGTGGCCCCGGATGCGATCGCCCGCGCGCTGGAAAGCTTCGCCGGCGTCGGCCGCCGCTTCAACGACCTGGGCGAAGTGACCACGGCCAGTGGCGCCAAGGTGCGCATCATCGACGACTACGGCCATCACCCGAGCGAGCTGGAAGCAGTGTTCGCCGCCGCCCGCGGTGGCTGGACCGACCAGCGCCTGGTGGTGGCCTTCCAGCCGCACCGCTACAGCCGTACCCGCGACCAGTTCGACAAGTTTGCCGCCGTGCTCTCCAGCGTCGATGCGCTGGTGCTGAGCGAGGTCTACCCGGCTGGCGAGGAGCCGATTGCCGGTGCCGATTCGCATGCACTGGCCCGCGCCATCCGTGCGCGCGGCCGCAGCGAGCCGGTGGTGGTGGGCAAGGCCGCCGAACTGGCCAGCGTGCTGCCGGACGTGCTGCAGGACGGTGACCTGCTGCTGATGATGGGCGCGGGTGACATCGGCGCCGTCGCCAGCCAGATCGCCGTGGAAGGTTTCAAGGCGGAGGGCCAGGCGTGAGCACGCTGACCTTCCCGCCGCTGCGCGCCACCGCCCCGGCCGTGTTCGGCCGCGTCGCCGTGCTCCTCGGCGGCAGTTCCAGCGAACGCGAGGTGTCGCTGGATTCGGGCCGCAACGTACTCGAAGCCCTGCAGTCGCGCGGCGTCGATGCGTTCGCCGTGGATGGCATTCCGGCACTGGCCAAGGCGCTGGCCACCGGCGGCGTCGACCGCGTGTTCAACATCCTGCACGGCCACAACGGTGGCGGTGAGGACGGCATCGTGCAGGGCCTGATGGATGCCTTCGGCGTGCCGTACACCGGTTCGGACGTGCTGGGCTCGGCGCTGAGCATGGACAAGATCCGCACCAAGCAGGTGTGGCTGTCGCTGGGCCTGCCGACCCCGCAGTACCGCAAGGTGACCGCTGAGAACGTGCACGCCAACGCGGCCGAGCTCGGCCTGCCGGTGGTGGTCAAGCCGGCCAACGAAGGTTCCAGCGTGGGCATCAGCCGGGTAACCGACGACGCCGGCCTGGACGAAGCGGTGGCCCTGGCCGCGCGCTACGACGGCCAGCTGCTGATGGAACAGATGGTGGTGGGCGACGAACTGACCGTGGCCATCCTCGGGGATGTCGCGCTGCCGTCGATCCGCATCGTGCCCAAGGGCCAGTGGTACGACTACAACGCCAAGTACATCGCCGAGGACACCCAGTACCTGTGTCCGGGCCTGGACGGCGCTGACGAAGAAGAAATCCGCCGCATCGCCCTGGCCGCGTTCCGCGCCGCCGGCTGCCGTGGCTGGGGCCGCGTGGACGTGATGCGTGACCGCGCCAGCGGCCGTTTCTTCCTGCTGGAAGTGAACACCGCGCCGGGCATGACCAGCCACTCGCTGGTGCCCAAGGCGGCGGCACAGGCCGGCATCGGTTTCGAGGAACTGGTGTGGCGCGTGCTGGAACAGACCCTGGAGGCATCGCACGCATGAACGCGGTGCTGCGCATCTTCGTGTGGCTGTTGGCCCTGTCGGTGGTTGCACTGCCGGTGGTGGCCGTGGTCAATGGCTGGGTCGGCGCCGAGCGCTGGCCGCTGGCGAAGCTGCGCGTGCACGCTGAGTTCAAGCGGGTGCCGCCGGAACAGCTGCAGCAGGTGCTGCTGCCGTACGCACATGCCGGCTTCTTCGCGGTCAAGCTGCAGGACGCGCAGGACGCCCTTGAAAAGCTGCCATGGGTGGAAAGCGCGCAGGTGCGCAAGCAGTGGCCGGACGTGCTGGAAGTGACTCTGGTCGAGCACAAGCCGTTCGCGCGCTGGGGCGAAGGCCGCCTGCTCTCCGAGCAGGGCAAGCTGTTCCCCACGCCGAAGAAGCTGGCCGACCTGCAGCTGCCCGAGCTGGATGGCCCGGACAGCCAGACCGAAGAAGTGGTGAAGCTGTACAACGATGCGCGCGCGCTGTTCGCACCGGCCGGCGTGGACGTGCGCCGCCTGACCATGGATGCGCGCGGCAGCTGGTCGCTGCTGCTGAGCAATGGCACCGAGGTGGTGGTCGGCCGTGACGATGCCCGCTCGCGCCTGCAGCGCTTCGTGCGCGTGCTGCCGCAGCTGGCCAGCCAGGCAGCGCCGATCGAGCGCGCCGACCTCCGATACACCAATGGTTTCACCCTGAGCTGGGGAACGCCGGCCACGCCGGCCGGCGCACCCGCGACCCCGGCCAGACGAACGCAGGAAAGGACATGAATCGCAAGGGTGACAAATCGCTGATCGTCGGCCTGGACATCGGCACCTCCAAGGTGGTGGCGCTGGTGGGCGAGTATTCGCCGGGCAACCCGATCGAAGTGATCGGCATCGGCTCGCACGAATCGCGCGGCCTCAAGCGCGGCGTGGTGGTGGACATCGAATCGACCGTGCAGTCGATCCAGCGTGCGGTGGAAGAAGCCGAGCTGATGGCCGGCTGCGAGATCCGCTCGGTGTACGCCTCCATTTCCGGCAACCACGTGCAGTGCAAGAACTCGCCCGGCATCGTGCCGATCCGCGACGGCGAAGTGACCTGGGGTGACCTGGATCGCGTGCTGGATGCGGCCAAGGCAGTGGCGATCCCGGCTGACCAGAAGATCCTGCATGCGATCCCGCGCGAATACGTGCTGGACGATTCGCAGGAGGGCATCCGCAACCCGGTCGGCATGACCGGCGTGCGCCTGGAAGTGCATGCCCACCTGGTGGTCTGCGCACAATCCGCGGCGGCCAACATCAGCAAGTGCGTGCAGCGCTGCGGCCTGCAGGTGGACGACCTGGTGCTGTCCTCGCTGGCCTCCAGCGTGGCGGTGCTGACCGCCGATGAAAAGGAACTGGGCGTGGTGCTGGTCGACATGGGCGCCGGCACCACCGACATCGCCGTGTTCGTGCAGGGCGCGATCTGCCACACCGCCTCGCTGCCGATCGCCGGCGACCACGTGACCAACGACATCGCGCACATGCTGCGCACGCCGACCCCGGAAGCCGAGCAGATCAAGGTGCGCTACGCCTGCGCCCTGGCCCAGCTGGCCACCGCCGAGGAAAGCATCCAGGTGCCGTCGGTGGGCGACCGTCCGCCGCGCCGCATGCCGCGCCATTCGCTGGCGCAGGCAGTGCAGGGCCGCTACGAGGAAATTTTCGAGATGGTGCAGGCCGAACTGCGACGTTCCGGCTTCGAGGAACTGGTTCGCGCCGGCCTGGTGCTGACCGGTGGTGCCTCGAAGATGGAAGGCGTGGTCGAACTGGCCGAGGAAATGCTGCAGATGCCGGTCCGCGTGGGCATTCCGCAGCACGTCACCGGCCTCGGCGAGGTGGTGGGCAACCCGGTGCATGCCACCGGCGTGGGCCTGCTGCTGATGGGCAGCCAGAACGAGCATCCGCGCCGGCCGTCGCTGCCGACCGGACGCGCGGGCAGCATGTTCAAGAAACTCAGGACCTGGTTCCGCGGCGAATTCTGAGGCGGAACCTGCATCACCCGGGCATTGCCCGGCGGCAACAAAGGCAACACAAAGTTTCACCGGCAACACACAACCCACACAGCCGCATCGGCAACATGGCGCGCGAAAGGCAGGAGGCCGTAACGCCCATGCCACCGACAAGCGGATACAACGAGGACACGGACATGGCGCATTTTGAACTGATCGAAAAGATGGCACCCAATGCGGTGATCAAGGTGGTTGGCGTGGGCGGCGGCGGCGGCAATGCCGTGGCGCACATGGTCAACTCGGCAGTGGATGGTGTGGAATTCATCACCGCCAACACCGACTCGCAGGCCATCAAGAATTGCGGTGCCAAGTTGCAGCTGCAGCTGGGTACCAACGTGACCAAGGGCCTGGGCGCAGGCGCGAACCCGGAAGTCGGCCGCCAGGCTGCTCTGGAAGACCGTGAGCGCATCATGGACGCCCTTCAGGGCGCGGACATGGTGTTCATCACCGCCGGCATGGGCGGCGGCACCGGCACTGGCGCTGCGCCGGTGGTGGCACAGCTGGCCAAGGAAATGGGCATCCTGACCGTGGCCGTGGTCACCAAGCCGTTCCCGTTCGAAGGCCGTCGCCGCATGCAGGTCGCGCTGAAGGGCATCGAAGAACTGAGCCAGCACTGCGACTCTCTGATCACCATCCCGAACGAGAAACTGATCACCGTGCTGGGTCGCAACGCGACCATGATCCAGGCCTTCCGTGCCGCCAACGACGTGCTGCAGGGCGCCGTGCAGGGCATCGCCGACCTGATCGTGCGTCCCGGCCTGATCAACGTCGACTTCGCCGACGTGCGCACCGTCATGTCCGAAATGGGCCTGGCGATGATGGGTACCGGCACCGCCCGTGGCGATGACCGCGCGCAGGCCGCTGCCGAAGCCGCGATCCAGAACCCGCTGCTGGACGACGTGAACCTGGCTGGTGCCAACGGCATCCTGGTCAACATCACCGCCGGTGCCGACTTCACCATGGCCGAGTTCGACGAGATCGGCCGCACCATCGATGGCTTCGCTTCGGAAGACGCCACGGTGGTGGTGGGTACCGTGCTCGACCCGGACATGCAGGACGAAGTGCGCGTGACCGTGGTGGCCACCGGCCTGAACCGCGTGTCGGCCAGCAAGAGCCAGCGCCCGGGTGAACGCGCGCCGATCAAGCTGGTGCGCAACGCGACCACCGGCCAGCCGGAATTCGGCGACTTCGACAACGGTGGCGACGCCGTGTCCAAGGCCGTCGGCGGCATGGGCCTGGGCCTGCGTCGTGCCAGCAGCGACAGCGTGGCCGCGTCGACCCCGTCGGCAACGGCCTCTTC
This sequence comes from Stenotrophomonas sp. STEN054, assembly GCF_056854535.1. Lineage (NCBI taxonomy): Bacteria > Pseudomonadati > Pseudomonadota > Gammaproteobacteria > Lysobacterales > Lysobacteraceae > Stenotrophomonas > Stenotrophomonas sp. STEN054. Next base: position 152,527 of record NZ_JBXFWG010000001.1, read on the forward strand.
GGCCCCGGCATCGGCCGAACTGCCGAACGATTACCTGGACATCCCGGCCTTCCTGCGCCGCCAGGCGGACTAAGCGGAGCTGCCCGGGGCTTGTCCCCCCCCGGGTTGCGCCACCATGTCCAGAAAATGCGGGCGCCGGGCCAGGATGGGCCCGGCCGCCTTGCTTCGCGTGTCCCACCCGCAGCCTCCAGGGGTGTTTCAGCCGGGGTATGGGGACGTGCGTGTTAATCTAGCGTGTCACTTCCGGTCTACCCCCATGATCCAGCAACGCACCCTCAAGAACACGATCCGCGCCACCGGCGTTGGCCTGCACAGCGGTGACAAGGTCTACATGACCCTGCGCCCGGCACCGGTCAACCATGGCATCGTGTTCCGGCGCGTGGACCTGGACCCGGTGGTGGAAGTGCCGGCCAAGGCCGAACTGGTCACCGAAGTGACCCTGTGCACCGGCCTCACCTGCAACGACGCCAAGATCCAGACCGTCGAACACCTGATGTCGGCACTGGCCGGCCTGGGTGTGGACAACATCATCGTCGAACTGTCCTCGGCCGAACTGCCGATCATGGACGGTTCCTCCGGCCCGTTCGTGTTCCTGCTGCAGTCGGCGGGCATCGTGGAACAGGACGCGCCCAAGCGTTTCATCCGCGTGCTGAAGACCGTGGAAGTGACCGAGGGCGACAAGGTTGCCCGCTTCACCCCCTATGAGGGCTACAAGCTGGGCTTCACCATCCAGTTCGACCACCCGATGATCCCGGCCAAGCAGTCGCGCCAGGAAATCGAGTTCTCGACGATGGCCTACACCCAGGAAATCTCCCGCGCGCGCACCTTCGGCTTCATGCGCGACCTGGAATACATGCGCGAGCGCAACCTGGGCCTGGGCGGTTCGATGGACAACGCCATCGTGCTCGACGAGTTCCGCGTGCTCAACGAAGACGGCCTGCGCTACGCCGACGAATTCGTGCGCCACAAGATCCTCGATGCGATCGGTGACCTCTATCTGGCCGGTGGCCAGGTGCTGGGCGCCTACGAGGGCTTCAAGTCCGGCCACGCACTCAACAACAAGCTGGTGCGGGCGCTGATGGCCGATGCCACCGCCTGGGAATGGGTGACCTACGAGTCGCCGACCGCCGAAGATCCGGTGGTGTACGCCGTGCCAGCCTACGCCTGACCTTTCCAGGTTGTTGAAATAGAAGAAGAAAACGCCGCCTTCCGGGCGGCGTTGTCGTTTCCGGCCTGGGCCGGCTGAATGGCGCAGCGCGTAAAGCGACGGTCGGCTGCGGATCACGGTTTTGTGAACCTGACCGCGTTGATCCCTGAATATAACGATTATTTAACAACAATCTAACGACTCGAGCACCCGGGACGGCTAGGATGCGACCCGGCCCCCGAACATTTCACGCAGCGGTGATGCGTCATTGACGGGGATCAGAGCAGGAAGCTCCGTTGTCCTCAGGGCCCTTGCTTCGGTTTGACCGGGGCATCCTGCAGGGCCGCCAAGGCGTCGCGTAGCCCTTTGTGCGTGGCGGCTGAAACTGCGTGGGGGCCATTCCGGTTGTCGTGCGCTGGGGAGCGCGTGGGAGTGGGAGACGCAGTCTTGATGGTCACCTTGGTGGCCTTCAGCCCGATGGACCGGGCCGCGTCGAGCAACTGGGCTTCGGCAAGCCGCAACTTGGCATGCCAGACCGGTGATTCGACGAGAAAAACGAGGTGTTCCCCGTCCACATTGGCGAGCCGGCAACGGTTGCGCAACGCGGGCGGTAACTGGGGGCGCAACTGACGGTCCAGCGCATCGAGCCACAAGGCACGACGCAGAGGGTTCCCGCTTTTGTCCGCCATCACTGCATCCAGTGCCGGTTTCGGCCTGGACGCGGGACGAACGCTGGATTTCGGCTCAGACATGAAAACTCACTGATGGCATTCAAAAAGATCGTAATCAAAACGCGTGAAGGGCAGGCCAAATCGCCGATCGCGCGTCTCCGTTTCTATTTCGAGGACCGCCCCCGCGCCCTGCTGGGCAGCGTGCTCGGGGTAGGCTGCATTATCGGCCTTGCCGGCGGCATTGGCGCCAGCGCGCTCAATGATTCGCGCCTGCAGGCCAAGGTCGACCGCCAGGAAGCTGAACTGGCCAGGGTCCAGCGCGATGCACAGACCCAGGTCAACGCCCTGGCCGCCCGCCTGGGCGAGCTGCAGGCACAGGCCACCCGCCTGAACGCCCTCGGCGAGCGCCTGACCCAGATGGGCAAGCTGGAAGACGGCGAGTTCGACTTCAACGAGACCCCCGGCCTGGGTGACGGCGATGCCGGCGGTCCGACCTCGGACATCCCGGTCAAGGACGTCAACGCCGACTTACAGGTGCTGGAGCAGCGCTTCGCTGCTTCAGGCCGCCAGTTGTCGGTGATGGAATCGCTGATGTTCGACCACCAGCTGCAGCAGAACGCCGTGCCCTCGCGCATGCCGATCCGCAACAGCTACGTGACCTCCGGCTTCGGCACCCGTGCCGACCCGTTCGGCCGAGGTGCCGCCACCCACAAGGGCATGGATTTCCACGCCAGGGTGGGCGACCCGGTGATGTCCGTGGCCGATGGCGTTGTCAGCTTCTCCGGCGTGAAGGGCGGCTACGGCAACGTGGTCGACGTTGACCATGGCAATGGCTACGTGACCCGCTATGCGCACAATTCGCGCCTGGTGGTGAAGGTCGGCGACCTGGTCCGTGCCGGCCAGGAAGTGGCCAAGGCCGGTTCCACCGGCCGCTCGACCGGTGCCCACGTGCACTTCGAGGTCTGGGAAAACGGCAACGTGGTCAACCCGCGCAAGTTCCTCGGCGACGGCGGTAATACCCCGGTCGGCCGCGTCAGCCGCGGTTGATGCCAACGCCGGGCATGACCCGGCGCTATCGGAACGCCGCCGGACCCCGGCAGTAGCGCGGGGCCATGCCCCGCGAGCGCGAAGCGCGGCCGCCAAGGGTTGAAACCCCTCATGCCCGTCCCAAGCTACAATGGGTGTTGCCATCGACAGGGCGCAAGGCGCCCTGTTTCGTTTGCGGCGGACGGATCCCCAGGGGGAAGACCGGGCCGCTGTGTCCATCCAACCCGGTTCCTTCAATGATCAACAGCCTGCTTACCCGCGTATTTGGCAGTCGTAATGAACGACAGCTGCGCCAGCTCAACCGTATCGTCGCCAAGATCAATGCGCTGGAGCCGGAGATCGAGAAGCTTTCCGACGAGCAGCTGCAGGCCAAGACGCCGGAGTTCAAGCAGCGCATCGCCGGTGGTGAAGCCCTGGACAAGGTGTTGCCGGAAGCGTTCGCGGTCTGCCGCGAAGCCGGCCGCCGCGTGCTGGGCATGCGCCACTACGACGTGCAGCTGATCGGCGGCATGGTGCTTCACCTGGGCAAGATCGCAGAAATGCGCACCGGTGAAGGCAAGACCCTGGTCGCGACCCTGCCGGTGTACCTGAACGCACTGGAAGGCAAGGGCGTTCACGTGGTCACGGTGAACGACTACCTGGCCCGCCGCGACGCTGCCCAGATGGGCAAGTTGTACAACTGGCTGGGCCTGAGCGTGGGCGTGGTCTACCCGGGCATGCCGCACAGCGACAAGCGCGAAGCGTACGCCTCGGACATCACTTACGGCACCAACAACGAATTCGGTTTCGACTACCTGCGCGACAACATGGCGCTGTCCAAGGCCGACCGCTACCAGCGCGGCCTGCACTACGCCATCGTCGACGAAGTCGACTCCATCCTGATCGACGAAGCGCGTACCCCGCTGATCATCTCCGGCCCGGCCGACGATTCCCCGGAGCTGTACATCCGCGTCAACCGCGTCGTGCCGAACCTGGTCAAGCAGGAAGCGGAAGACGGCGAGGGCGACTTCTGGGTCGACGAGAAGGGCAAGCAGGTGCACCTGTCCGAAGCGGGCATGGAGCACGCCGAGCAGCTGCTGGTGGAAGCCGGCATCCTCGACGGCGAGACCGAAGGCCTGTACGCGCCGCAGAACCTGACCGTGGTCCACCACCTCAACGCCGCCCTGCGCGCGCACGCCATCTACCAGCGTGACGTGGACTACATCGTGCGCGACGGCGAAGTGGTCATCGTCGATGAATTCACTGGTCGTACGTTGTCCGGCCGCCGCTGGTCCGACGGCCTGCACCAGGCCGTGGAAGCGAAGGAAGGCGTGCCGGTCCAGCGTGAGAACCAGACGCTGGCAAGCATCACCTTCCAGAACCTGTTCCGCATGTACAAGAAGCTGTCCGGCATGACCGGTACGGCCGATACCGAAGCGTTCGAATTCCAGAGCATCTACGGCCTGGAAGTGGTGGTCATCCCGACCAACCGCCCGACCATCCGCAAGGACAGCCCGGACCAGGTGTTCCTCAACCGCAAGGGCAAGTTCAATGCGGTGCTGGCCGACATCGAAGAGTGCGCCAAGCGCGGCCAGCCGGTGCTGGTGGGTACCACCTCGATCGAAACCTCGGAAATGCTGTCCGAGCACCTGGCCAAGGCCGGCGTGAAGCACGAAGTGCTGAATGCCAAGCAGCACGACCGCGAAGCGACCATCGTCGCCAACGCCGGTCGTCCGGCCGCGGTGACCATCGCCACCAACATGGCCGGCCGCGGTACCGACATCGTGCTGGGTGGTTCGCTGGAAGCGGAAATCCACGAACTGGGCGAGGGCGCGACCGACGAGCAGAAGGCTGCGGTCAAGGCCGAATGGCAGAAGCGCCATGAGGCGGTGAAGGCCGCCGGCGGCCTGCACATCGTCGGCACCGAGCGCCACGAATCGCGTCGTATCGACAACCAGCTGCGTGGCCGTTCGGGCCGCCAGGGTGACCCGGGGTCGTCCCGCTTCTACCTGTCGCTGGAAGACAACCTGATGCGCATCTTCGCCTCCGACTGGGTGCAGAAGGCCATGCGCATGATGGGCATGAAGGAAGACGACGTCATCGAGGACCGCCTGGTCAGCCGCCAGATCGAAAAGGCGCAGCGCAAGGTCGAGGCCCATAACTTCGACATCCGCAAGAACCTGCTGGACTTCGACGACGTCAACAACGACCAGCGCAAGGTGATCTACGCCCAGCGTGATGAACTGCTGGACGCCGAATCGGTGAAGGACAACGTCGATGGCATCCGCGACGACGTGATCTTCGACGTCGTCGCCCGCTTCGTGCCGCCGAACTCGGTGGACGAGCAGTGGGACCTGCGCGGCCTGGAAGCGACCCTGGAGTCGGACTTCGGCCTGCAGATGTCGCTGGTGGACATGGTCAAGTCGCACGAGGAACTGGATGCCGAAGGCATCGCTGCCAAGGTGCTGGAGCGCGTCAACCAGCACTTCGCCGAGAAGGAAGCCGGTGTGGGCGAGGAAACCATGCGTGCGCTGGAAAAGCACGTGATGCTGACCGTGCTCGACCAGAGCTGGAAGGAACACCTGGCCCGCATGGACTACCTGCGCCAGGGCATCTACCTGCGTGGTTACGCGCAGAAGCAGCCCAAGCAGGAGTACAAGAAGGAAGCCTTCGAGCTGTTCTCGGACATGCTGGAGAACGTCAAGCGCGAAGTGGTGACCCTGCTGGCCCGCGTGCGCATCCGCAGCGACGAGGAAGTGCAGGCGCTGGAAGCGGCCGAACGGCAGCAGGTGGAAGCCCGCCTGAGCCAGTCGCAGTTCCAGCACCAGGACGCCGGCAGCTACAGCGCCGACGAAGAAGCGGCGCAGGTGGAAGCCGTGCAGCAGGGCGTGAACCCGCTGCAGCGTGACGAGCCGAAGATCGGCCGCAACGATCCGTGCCCCTGCGGCAGTGGCAAGAAGTACAAGCACTGCCACGGCCAGCTCAGCTGACCCCAGGAAGCCCCGCGAAAGCGGGGCTTCTTCGTTATGGGCTTCACGGCCGCAATCACGCTGTTTATGTGAGCTGTTAGACAGAAACGCGGATTTCCGAAGCTTCTGACAGACACATCAGAAGTTTCCTACTTAGAACTCAGGCGACGTTGACGGGCTCAATCCCTTCGCGTCCGTATGGTGTGCCTGCGTTTCTACTGCCGGGTTTTTCGCAGGGGCCATTCCCGGTTGCCGGCAGGCGCAAGTCGCGGATCACATGAGGTGGTCCTGCGAGCCACACGACATACACATGGAGCGTCATGAACAGGATCTATCGCCAGGTGTTCAACCACACCACCGGCCAGATGCAGGTCGCCTCGGAACTCACTTCCTCCCACACTCCCGGCCGCGCCCGCGCCCGCGTCGGCCACGGCCAGCGTCCGACCGCACTGCGCACCGCGCTGCTGTTCGCACTGGGCCTGGCAGCACTGCCGATGCAGTCCGCGTTCGCGGCGCCCTTCGATTTCACCGACGATGAAACCATCACCGATTCGCGGACCTACACCGATGGCTTCCGCGTGGGCCCCAACGGCACCGTCGTGGTCAACGTGCTGGGCGGTGGCAGCCTGACCTCCACCGAAGCCGCTTCGCTGGGCACGCAGGCGGGCAGCTTCGGCACGCTCAACGTGGCAGGCGCCGGCAGCAGCATCAAGCTCACCAGCATCTTCGACGACCTGCGCGTCGGTGACGCCGGCAAGGGCCTGCTGACGGTCAAGGACGGCGCCAGCGTCGACATCACCCGCAACGTGGTGCTTGGTTTTGCCGCAGGCAGTGAGGGCGCGGCAGAGATCAGCGGCGCCGGTTCAACGTTGACCGCGCGCCAGATCGATGTCGGCAACGCCGGCAATGGCAGCCTCCTGATCACGGGCGGCGCCGCCGTGGCAGCCACCGCCGTCAACAGCCCCACCTTGTCGCAGGGCATGCGCATCGGCGTGCTGGCGGGCAGCAGGGGCGTGGTCACGGTAGAAGAGGGTGGTTCGCTGGTCATCGCCAACAACAACCTGCTGGTGGGCCAGCGTGGCCAGGGCGAGCTGAACATCGGCAGCGGCGGCTCGCTCAACGTCGGCGGCGCGCTGGTCGCCGGCATCGTCGAGAACAGCTCGGGCATCGTGAACGTGACCGATGGCGGCACCGTGGTGGCCGACAGCGTGTTCCTGGGCCAGGATGCCAACTCGGTCGGCACGTTGGTGGTCTCCGGCGCGAGCAGCGTGACGACCGATACCTTCGAACTGGGCCGCCGTGGCGAAGCGCTGCTGCGCGTGGAGAACGGTGGCATCGTGAGGGCGACCACGTCGCTGATCGCCGAATCGCCGGATGGCCCGTCGGGCGACTACGGGCAGACCGGCCGCATCGAAGTGCGCGGCGTGGGTTCGGCCATCGAAGCGGCGCGCGTGGACGCGACCGCCAGCCTGCTGATCGAAGGCGGTGGCGCGATCCGTTCGGACGTCGCCAACATCAAGAACTCGTTCGGCGCCGGTACCGGCGACGGCCGCGCCAAGGCTACCCTGACCGGCACCGGCAGCGAGTGGGTCAACACCGGCGCGATGAAGGTCACCACCGACCTGCAGGTGCTGGACGGTGCCAGCATCACCACCGATACGCTGAGCGTGTCCGGTGGCTCGGACTTCCCGCTCGGCACGCCGGCGCTCTATCCCGAACAGGTGCTGGTCAGCGGAGAAGGCTCGTCGATCATCGCCGCCAATGGCATCACCGTGGGCAAGTCCGTCTTCGACCCGATCGGCGTGCTGACGGTGAACAGTGGCGCGAAGCTCAGCGCCGGCACCGGCTACACCCTGGACAACAGCGGCTACCTGGTCATCGGTGGCGGCATGGAGGACTGGACCGCCGCCGATGGCCCCACCTGGGGCGCGGCCACCGCTGCCGGTGAGCTGGACGGTGCACCGATCACGATGAACAACGGCATCGGCGGCCTGCTGTTCAACCACACCGATGACATCGCGCTGGACAACACCATCGCCAGCGGCCCCGATTCGATGACCTACGGCGGCCTGCACCAGCTGGCCGGTACCACCACGCTCAACGGCGACCTGACCGCGTTCGGCGGCGGCATCAACGTCAGCGGTGGCACCCTGGTGATCAACTCCGACACCTACACCGGCCAGGGCTACACCGGCACGAGCCAGGCGGTGGCACAGGAGATCCGCATCGATGGCGGCACCCTGGTGCTCAACGGCAGCGCCGGCTTCCAGCAGACGATCAACTACGGCACGGGCCTGGGCAGCGACGTGATCCGCAGCTCGAACGTGCACGTCATCAACGGCGGCATGCTGGCCGGCAACGCCACCGTGGGTGAAACCTTCGTGCGCAATGGTGCGGTGCTGTCGCCGGGCCAGGGCGGCGTGGGCACCCTGGTGATCGATGGCAACCTGTACTTCAACAACCAGGCCATCACCCCCGAACAGGTGGCCGACAAGGCCTTCTATGACGTGGATGTGCTGGGCAACGGCCAGTCCGACCTGCTGACGGTGACCGGCAAGGCGTACCTGGGCCGGGTCGCCGCGGGCGGCCAGTCCGGTGCCGCCGGCGTGCGCGTGACCGCGCTCGACCCGTCCACCAGCTACCAGAACGGTCAGGTCTACACCATCCTCAGCGCGGCCGAGGGCATCGACGGCCAGTTCGACGATGTCATCTCGCGTTCGGCTTTCATCGATCCGACCCTGGTGCAGACCGGCAACGACGTGCGCCTGGCCATCGCGGTCAAGAGCGATCCGGGCACGCCGGGTGAGCCGGGTGAACCTGGCGAACCGGGTACTCCGGGCGAGCCGGGCAACCCCGGCAATCCGGGCACGCCGGGTACCCCGGGTGAGCCGGGCGGAGTGAACCCGCCGGTGGTGTTCGGCGCAGTGGCGGCCAACAGCAACCAGCGCGCGCTGGCGGCCGGCCTGGACACGCTGCAGCAGTCCGGTGAGGCGCTGGCGCTTTACAACCAGCTGCTGATGCTCGATGCCGACCAGGCACGCGAAGCGTTCGACCATCTTTCCGGTGAGATCCACGCCAGCAACCGTGCGCTGCTGCTGGACGACCGCTTCCTGCATGACGGCGTCGGCCAGCGCCTGCGTGGCAACCCGTCCATCAAGGCCCACGGTGGCGGCTTCTGGCTGTCCGGTGGCGGCGCCAGCAACCGCCAGGACGGCCGCAACGATGGCGTGGCCGACAGCCGCCAGCACCGCGAAGGGCTGATGGCCGGCCTCGACTGGACCTTCGGTGAGGCGTGGACGGCGGGCCTGGTGGCCGGCACCGAGAAGCTGCGCCAGAAGACCGATGCACGCAGCGCCCGCTCCGATGTCGATGCCGTGCACGGCGGCCTGTACGCAGGCTTCCGCGCCGGCGAGGCCTGGTTCAACGCCGGTGCCAGCTACGCCAGCTACGACGTCGATACCGACCGTACCGCGATCGTCGGCGATGCCCGCCAGCAACTGCGCGCCAGCCATGACGCGCACGCCGTGTCCGGCTTCGCCGAAGGTGGTTGGGACATCCAGCTGCAGCGCATGACCCTGACCCCGCACGTGGGCGTGGGCTATACCCGCCTGACCATGGACGCGGCCGAGGAAGCCGGCGGCAGCACCGCGCTGGTCATCGAATCGAGCAAGGATTCGGTGTGGACCGCCACGGCGGGCCTGCGCGCCACCTGGGACATCAGTGCCAACCAGGACGACGGTGCCCAGCTGGTAGCGGGCCTGGCCTGGCAGCACGCTGGCGGCGACGTGCACACCCGCAGCAACCAGCGCTTCGTGGTCGGCAGCAGCACCTTCAGCATCGACGGCGTGCCGCTGGCCCGCAACGTCGGCATCGCCGAGCTGGGCGTGGCGGTGAACACCTCCGACAACAGCCGCCTGTCGCTGGGTGCGCTGGGCCGTGCCGGCGGTGGCCAGCACGAGATCGGTGCTCAGATGACCTGGAACGTGCAGTTCTGATCCAGCGGTCATGACGAGGTTGGCAGGGGGCCCCGCAAGGGGCCCCTTGTTCATCCGCACCGAGGTTGCAGCCTGCATGCCGCGTGGGCATGCTCTGGCCATGCCTTCCCCGAAACGATCGATCCATGTCGTGGCCGGCGTCATCACCGACGCCCGTGGCCGCATCCTGCTCAACCGCCGTACCGAGAACCGCGACATGGCCGGCCTGTGGGAATTCCCGGGCGGCAAGCGCGAGGCCGGCGAGACTTCCGAGCAGGCGCTGGTGCGTGAACTGCGCGAGGAGCTCGGCATCGAGGCCGAGATCGGCGAGTGGATCATGGACGTGCCGCAGCATTACCCGGACAAGGACCTGACCCTTGACGTGCGGCACATCCGCAGCTGGAAGGGCACCCCGCGCGGGCGCGAGGGCCAGGCCATCACCTGGGTGGCGCCGGACAAGCTGGGTCGCTATTCGATGCCGCCGGCCGACCTGCCGGTGGTGGCCGCGCTGCGGCAACCGGACCGCTACCTGATCACCCCGGCGCCGGAAGACGGCGAGCACGGGCCGCAGCGCTGGCAGGACCAGCTGCGGCAGGCGGTGGCCGCGGGCCAGCAGCGCATCCAGCTGCGCCTGCCGGCCGCGCACCCGCAGCGGCAGGGGCTGATCGAGCAGGCCCTGCAGGCGCACCGGCAGGGCGTGCAGTGGCTGCTCAACCGCGATATCGAACTGGCCCGCACGCTGGGCGTCGGCGTGCACCTGGGCAGCGAACAGCTGGCGACCCTGCAGGAACGCCCATTGCCGGCCGGGCAGCTGGTGGCCGCGTCCTGCCACGACCTGGCGCAGCTGCAGGCGGCGCAGCGGCTGGGCTGCGATTTCGCCGTGCTTGGCCCGGTGCAGGCCACCGCCAGCCACCCCGATGCCACGCCGCTGGGCTGGGAGGCGTTCGCCGCGCTGCGCGCGCAGGTGTCGCTGCCGATCTATGCGCTGGGCGGGCTCGACGCAGGCCACGTCAGCCAGGCCCGCCGCCACGGCGGCCAGGGCATCGCTGCGATCCGCGGCCTGTGGCCGGGCGGGTAGCGCGGCGCTTCTTGCCTTCCGCCGGGCATGGCCCGGCGCTACCCCAGGGTCGATCGCGCGCTGCCAGTAGATCCACGCCATGCGTGGATGCGGCCTTACAACGTGATCCAGAAACACCCGTACTGCCGCCGCAGCCCCAGCACCGTCGCGGCGCGCGCCGCACTGCCCGGCAGCGTCTGTTCCAGGCGCAGGCCGATGGGATGCCGTGGGGCCGCCGGCTCTGGGTCGGATCCCTGCGCAGCAGGGCTCTGACCCGCTTCCAATGGCAGCTGCTGATCCTGCTGCGGATACACCGGCACCACGTCCACCAGCGGCCGCCGCACCACCGATTCCAGCTGGCCGAGGATGCGCTGCGCGCCGGCATCAGACACCGCGCTCCACAGGTACAGCGTGGACAGCCGGTTGACGTCCTGGGTGTTCACCGCGTCGTGCAGGGCCTGCACCAGTTCGCTCAGGCGACGCGGGCAGCTGGCGCCCAGGCTGTCGCGCTGCAGGGTGCTGCCGGCCGGCGGCGGCGGCAGGCGTCGCGACTGCGCGCCCACGCTGTCACAGGGACGGTCGGTATAGACGCTCTGGCCCTGCGCATCGGTGCAGCGGTTCAAGCGCGTGGATTGGGCGTGGGCGTCGATGCTGGCCGCGGACAGCAGCACCAGCAGCAGGGACAGGACAGCTTTCATCGCCACAGGGTAGCGTTGAAAGCGACAACACAGTGCGCTTTCAGCCGTTCAGCAGCTTCAGCACCGACACCGTCGGCTTGGCCAGGTTCAGCGTGTAGAAGTGCAGGCCGGGTGCGCCGCCTGCGACCAGCCGCTCGCACAGCTTGGCCACGACTTCAGCACCGAACGCGCGCACCGACTCACTGTCATCGCCATAGGCCAGCATCTTGCGGCTGATCCAGCGGGGGATCTCGGCGCCGCACTGCTCGGAGAAACGCCGCAGCTGGCTGAAGTTGGCGATCGGCATGATGCCGGGGGTGATCGGCACCTGCACACCCAGCCGCTGCACTTCATCGACGAAGTGGAAATACGCGTCGGCGTTGTAGAAGTACTGGGTGATGGCCGCATCGGCGCCGGCATCGACCTTGGCCTTGAAGTGCTTCAGGTCGGTCAGCGCGTCCGGTGCCTGCGGATGGGTTTCCGGGTAGGCGCCCACTTCGATGCGGAAGGCATCGCCGTGCTCGGCGCGGATGAAGGCGATCAGCTCGGACGCATAGCGCATGTCGCCGGGAAAGCCCATGCCGGAGGGCAGGTCACCTCGCAGCGCGACCAGGCGCCGGCAGCCGATGGCGCGGTACAGCTTGAGCAGCTCGCGGATCTCCTGGCGGGTGCCGCCGACGCAGGACAGGTGCGGCGCGGCGTCCAGGCCGTGGTGCTGGTTGAGGTGGCGCACCGTCTCGGAGGTGTAGCTGAGGGTCGAGCCACCGGCACCGAACGTACAGGACACGTACTCGGGGGCGTACGCCTTCAGCCGGGCGGCGGCACGGTCCAGCTGGCCACGCTGCTCATCGGTCTTGGGCGGGTAGAACTCGAAGCTGATGGCGGTCATGGCACGGGCGGTGGCGGCGGGTGCGGTTGAGTATATCTCTCCATCAAGATGGATGTGAAGCTGCGCGGCGTGAAGAACTGGTCCGCCCCGGGCGACCGTTCACCCGGGCGCGCGACCGTTGCTCCGCCACTGCAACACGCTGGCAGCCTCGGCGGCCAGGCTGGCCGCATCCCCCCACGCACCCGTCCCTGCAAGGAGTACGCGATGAAGATGATGCTGGCGATGTACTACGCGATGAAGGCCCTGGCTCGGCTGGCGATGCTGGGCATGGCGATGGCCGTGCTCGGCTCGGGCGCTGCCCATGCCGCCGCGGCGGCCCCGGCTGGCACCGGCAAGGTGCAGGTGGAAGTGGTCGGCCATGGCCGCCCGCTGCTGATGATCCCCGGCCTGAACAGCAGCGCCGAGGTCTGGCGCGAGACCTGTCGGGCGCTGAAGGACGTGCAGTGCCATCTGGTGCAGCTGCCGGGCTTCGCCGGTGCCCGCGCCGCCGACCCGCGACCGGCCGATTTCCTGTCGGCCATGCGCGATCAGCTGCTGGCCTACGTGCACGACCAGAAACTGGATCATCCGGCGGTGATCGGCCACAGCCTGGGCGGCGTGCTGACCCTGCAGATGGCGGTGAAGGAACCGGACGCACTGGGGCCGCTGGTCATCGTCGATTCGCTGCCGTTCTATGCCGGCATGCAGAACCCGCAGGCGACCGCACAGAGCGTGCAGCCGATGGCCGAGCAGATGCGCACGGCGATGCTGGCGGCGGACCCGGCCAGCTACCAGGCGCAGGCCGAAGCGGCGCTGGCCCCGCTGACCAACAGCACCGCGCGCCTGCCCGAACTGAAGCGCTGGGGCCATGACAGCGATCGCGCCACCACCGCCGATGCGATGTACTCGCTGCTGGTGACCGACCTGCGCAGCGAAGTGGCCGGCATCCGCTCGCCGACGCTGGTCCTTGGCGCCTGGGCGTCCTACCAGGCAATGGGCGCGACCGAAGCATCGGCGCGTGCGATCTTCCAGTCGCAGTACGCCGCGCTGCCCGGCGTGCGCATCGTACTGAGCGCGACCGGCCACCACTTCCTGATGTGGGATGATCCGCAGTGGCTGCGTGGGCAGGTGCAGGCATTCCTGGACAGCCACCGCTGATCCTTCCGTCCGCTCCGGCCATCGCCATGCCCGATTCGACTTCCACACTGCGCTTCTGGCTGATCAACACCCTTGGGTGGGCACTGTTCTGCGCGCTCAGCCTGGCGATGACCAGTACCTTCGGCGGCGGCGCCAGCAGTGGTGGCACGCTCATCAGCGTCGGCCTGGGCGTGCTGCTGTGGGGCATCAGTGCAGGCGTGCGTGCACTGGCCCTGCGGCGTGGCTGGTGGCAGCGCGAGTTCGGTGCGCTGGTGCTGCGGCTTGCGCTGGCGGTGCTGCTGGGCGCGCTGCTGGCGCAGCTGCTGCTGACCGCCGTGCTGCAGCCGGCGCTGGCACTGGGCTGGGTGGATTTCGGCGGCCGGGCGGGCGACTTCCGCCCGGTGGCGCGGCTGGCCTATCTGCTCAACACCGTGCTGCTGCTGGGCCTGTGGACCGCACTGTGGGCCGGCCTGCACAGCCTGCGCCAGGCGCGCCACGCGGAACTCGAACGCCTGCGGGCCGAGGCCCAGCGCAGTGCGCTGGAACGCGATGCACTGCGCGCGCGCTTGAATCCGCACTTCATGTTCAATGCGCTCAACAACCTGCGCGCGCTGATCCTCGAGGACCCCGAGCGCGCGCGGCAGATGGTCACCGATCTGTCGCGCACGCTGCGCCACGCACTGGAGCACGCGCGCAGCGAGGATGCAGTGCTGGCCGACGAGCTGGCCGTGGTGCGCGATTACCTGGCCGTTGAGGCCGTGCACTATGAACAGCGCCTGCAGCTGCGCATCGACGTCGACGCGGATGCCGCGCAGGCACGGTTGCCGGTGATGGCGCTGCAGCTGCTGGTGGAAAATGCAATCAAGCACGGCATCGCCGTGTGCCCTGGCGGAGGCGAGGTGCGCATCAGCGCGCAGCGCCGCGACGGCCTGCTGCGGCTGCAGGTCGACAATCCGCTCGGTGTGGCCACGGCCGGCACGAATGCTGCAACCGCCGGGCATGGCGTCGGCCTGGCCTACCTGCGTTCGCAGCTCGGCCATGGCGGCCGTTTCCATCTGCAACCGCTGGACGGCCGCATGCAGGCCGTCCTGGAGATTCCGCAATGCGCACGACCCTGAACGTCCTGATCGTCGATGACGCGCGGCTGGCGCGGCAGGAACTGCGCACGCTGCTGGCGGCGCTGCCGTGGGTGCAGTGCGTGGGCGAGGCCGATGATGTACCGGCGGCGCGCGAAGCGATCACCCGGCTGAAGCCCGACCTGGTGCTGCTGGATGTGCAGATGCCGTCCGGCACCGGCTTCGACGTGCTCGATGGCCTGGACCCGGCGCCGGCGGTGGTGTTCGTCACCGCCTACGATGCCTATGCGGTGCGCGCGTTCCAGACCAATGCGCTGGATTACCTGGTCAAGCCGGTGGAAGCGCCGCGGCTGCACGAAGCGCTGGAACGCGCGCGCCAGCAGAGCGTGCCTGCCGCACCGGCGGTGGTTGCAGGTGGCAGCCTGAGCGCGCAGGACCAGGTGTTCGTGCGCGATGGCGAACGCTGCTGGTTCGTGGCGGTGGCCGAGATCCGGCGGCTGGTGGTGGATGGCAACTACACCCGCCTGTGGTTCCGCGACCAGAACGCGCTGTTGACCCGCAGCCTGAGCGCGCTGGAATCACGCCTGCCAGCTGACTTGTTCTTCCGTGCCAACCGCAACACGCTGGTGAACCTGCGGCGCATCCGCAGCGTTACCCCCAACATTGCCGATGGCTACGACCTGGCGCTGGATGATGGCAGCGAGGTGGAGGTTTCGCGGCGGCAGGCGCGTGAGCTGCGCGAGCGGATGGCGTTGTAGCCGGGCGCAGCGGTTACCCTGTGTGCCAGACATTCCAACCACGGCACGCCATGTCCATCGTCCTCACCGAATTCGCCCGTCCCCGCCTGTTTCCGCGTGTGCCGCGCGCCAACACCATCCAGGACATCAGCGCCGAACAGTTCCAGGCGCACCTCAATGCGCATGCGCCGCTGAAGGTGCTCGACGGCTACGCGCCGTTCTGCAAGCTGTTTGTCTATGAGAACTGGACCAGCACGCGCTGCCTGACCGTGCCGGTCACCGAGGCCAACCGCCACCTGCTGCGCAGCGGCTACGAGGCGCGCAACCGCGAGGAGCTGCCGGTGCTGGTGCGCTGGTTCGAGGGCGTGGAATCGCCGCGCGCGAACTATCTTGTGGTGATCCTGTACAGCGCCGAGCAGCTGGCGAAGGAAGGCTCGCCGATCGACGCGGACTGGGGCATCGTCGGCTGCATCTACACCGCCGAGCCGGAAGAAGTGCCGATGGCGCCGATCACCATGATGCGCAATGCGCTGGGCGTGGAGGAGGGCGGTTCCGGCGTGCCGCTGGACCGGGAGGCCTACCAGCGCGCCGTGCGGTTCTGGGAGAACAACGCCAACTGGCGGCCGTGAGTCACCGACCCCAGTGGGTCCACGCCATGCGTGGATGTTCTCCGGTCAATCGGCTTTCCACTCCCACCACGGGTAATGGTATTCGCGGTCGGTCGCCTGCCAGTGCTGACCGCACTGCATACAGGCAACGTGATGGCATTCGCCCCAGCCGTCATCGGCATCGCCTGCCGAGAGCAACCGCATCTGCCCCTGTTCGATCAGCCTGCGCGGGTCGAAGAACAGATACGTCGGCGTGAGCGCGCACAGGCAGCCGGCCTGCGCCTGCCAGTAGCGCAGGCGTTTCAGCGCAGACTGCAGATGCACCTGGTTGGCCAGCAGCGCGCCCCCCAGCGTGACCCCGGCGCAGGCCCGCTCGATGCGGTCGGCATGCGGCGCCAGGGCATCCAGCAGTGCGTGATCAAACGTCACCGCGACCCGGCAGGCCGAAGCATGGATACGCGTGGCATCACCACTCAGCAGGTCCTGCAGCAGGGCATCGGCCGCGGACATCAGCGGGCCTTGCCGATGGGCGCGTAATGCCCTGCGGTCAGCCGCAGCAGATCGGCCGGTGCCAGTTCCACTTCCACGCCACGGCGGCCGGCGCTGACGTGCAGCGTCGCAAGGTTCTGCGCGCTGGCATCGAGAAAGCTGCGCAGCCGCTTCTTCTGGCCGAGGGGACTGATGCCCCCCACCAGATAGCCGGTCGCGCGCTGCGCGGCGTCGATGGCGGCCATCTCGCACTTCTTGCAGCCGGCGGCCTCGGCCAGCGCCTTCAGGTCCAGCTGGCCGCCCACCGGTACGATCGCCACCAGCAGTTCGTGGGTTTCGCTGCTGGCCAGCAGGGTCTTGAACACCTGTGCCGGATCCAGGCCGAGCTTGTCCACGGCCTCGCCGCCGTAGGATTCGGTGTGGGCGTCGTGCACGTAGCTGCGCACGGTATGGGCGATCTTCTCGCGCTTGAGCAGGTTGATGGCGGGAGTCATGGGGGGCATCGTAGCGCGCGCGGGTCGCGTTGCCTTGACCGAGGCTACTGCCGGAGCGCATCCACGCATGGCGTGGATGTACTGCATCTGGGATGCGTGGTGCATGGCCGCACGCAATCGCAGACGCCTAGTAGATCCACGCCGTGCGTGGATGCGTGGTGCATCGCAAACGCAGAACGGGCGCCCGAAGGCGCCCGTTCCGTGTGCATCCATTGCTGGGGTCAGAGCCTTTTCCTGCGGAAAGGGATCCGACCCCACAGCCTCTGTAGAGCCACGCCATGCGTGGCTGCATCGGCCGATCAGTAGCGGTAGTGGTCCGGCTTGAACGGGCCTTCCACCGGCACGCCGATGTAGTCGGCCTGTTCCTGGGTCAGGGTGGTCAGCTTCACGCCGATCTTTTCCAGGTGCAGGCGGGCCACTTCTTCGTCCAGGTGCTTGGGCAGCAGGTAGACCTTCTTCTCGTAGCTGTCCTTGTTGGCCCACAGGTCGATCTGGGCCAGGGTCTGGTTGGCGAACGAGTTGGAC
This sequence comes from Stenotrophomonas sp. STEN054, assembly GCF_056854535.1. NCBI lineage: Bacteria > Pseudomonadati > Pseudomonadota > Gammaproteobacteria > Lysobacterales > Lysobacteraceae > Stenotrophomonas > Stenotrophomonas sp. STEN054. Next base: position 169,982 of record NZ_JBXFWG010000001.1, read on the forward strand.
ATGACGAAGCTCGGGTGGCCGGTGGCGCAGCCCAGGTTCACCAGGCGGCCTTCGGCCAGCAGGAAGATCGCATTGCCATTCGGGAAGATGTACTTGTCCACCTGCGGCTTGATGTTGACGTGCTGCACGCCCGGGAACGCCACCAGCGCATCGACCTGGATCTCGTTGTCGAAGTGGCCGATGTTGCAGACGATGGCCTGGTCCTTCATCGCGCTCAGGTGCTCGATGCGGATGATGTCCTTGTTGCCGGTGGTGGTGACGTACAGGTCGGCACGGCCCAGGGTCGATTCGATGGTGTTGACTTCATAGCCTTCCATCGCCGCCTGCAGGGCGCAGATCGGGTCGATCTCGGTGACGATGACGCGCGCACCGTAGGCACGCAGCGAAGCGGCGCAGCCCTTGCCCACGTCGCCGTAGCCGCAGACCACGGCCACCTTGCCGGCCAGCATCACGTCCATCGCGCGCTTCAGGCCATCGGCCAGCGACTCGCGGCAGCCGTAAAGGTTGTCGAACTTGCTCTTGGTGACCGAGTCGTTGACGTTGATCGCCGGGATCAGCAGGGTGCCGGCCTGGGCCAGCTGGTACAGGCGGTGCACGCCGGTGGTGGTCTCTTCGGAGACGCCCTTCCAGTCCTTGACCACGCGGCCCCAGTAACCCGGGCGCTCGGTGGCCACGCGCTTGAGCAGGTTCTTGATGACCTGTTCTTCGTGCGAGGAGGAGGCGGTGTCGACCCAGTCGCTGCCGTTTTCCAGCTCGTAGCCCTTGTGGATCAGCAGGGTCACGTCACCGCCGTCGTCCACCACCAGCTCCGGACCGGTCAGGGTGCCGTCGGGCAGGGTGAAGGTCAGCGCGTCCAGCGTGCAGTCCCAGTACTCTTCCAGGGTTTCGCCCTTCCAGGCGAACACCGGGGTGCCGGTGGCGGCGATGGCCGCAGCGGCGTGGTCCTGGGTCGAGAAGATGTTGCACGAGGCCCAGCGCACGTCGGCGCCGATGTCCTTCAGGGTTTCGATCAGCACCGCGGTCTGGATGGTCATGTGCAGCGAACCGGTCACGCGCACGCCCTTCAGCGGCAGGCTGGTGGCGTGCTTGCGGCGGATCGACATCAGGCCCGGCATCTCGTGCTCGGCGATGTCCAGTTCCTTGCGACCCCAGTCGGCCAGGGTGATGTCGCGGATCTTGTAGTCACCTTCGGTGGAGAAGGTCTTGGCAACAGCGTTCATGCAGTAGCTCCGGTTGTGGGCGAGCGGGTACTCGCATCTAGCCGGGCGCCGTTGTTACAAAGCCACCTTACCGAGCCTGGCCGGGCCTCAGCGGATCCGGTCGCAGCGCCCCTCGGCAGGGGAGAACGCCCAGTATATCGCGGCCCCGGGCCGGAGCAGGAGCGACCCAACCATCGGCAGATGGGGCGCGGGTCGGCGCCTGTTAAGGTCGAGGGTCTTCACGCATCCAAAACAGGAAGAACGATGAGCAAGCACGCGCGCCGCAGCCGGCGCTGGACCGGCCTGGTCCTGTCCATGGCCCTGCTGGCGGTGGTCCCGCAGGCCTGGTCGGCCGACAGTCCGCAGGTGGCCGCCGCCCGGGACGTGGCCGGTTATGAGCTGCCCTCGGCCGCGCTGCAGGCGGTGGTCGATGCGCCGCGTGCGCCCAGCCTGTTCCTGTCGCCGCGCCGCGACGTGGCCGCGCTGATGCAGATGCCGTCGCTGCCGTCGATCCAGGTGGTGGCGCAGCCGGAACTGAAGCTGGCCGGCATCCGCATCAACCCGCGCACGTTCTCCGACAGCCGCTTCAGCTTCGGCGAGAAGCTGTGGCTGATGAATGTGGCCGACGGCAAGGAACGGCAGATCAGCGGCCTACCGGCGCAGCTGTCGATCGCCGGCCTTGCCTGGTCGCCCGACCAGAAGTGGCTGGCCTTCAACCAGGTCGACGCCGCCAGCGGTGCCAACGAGCTGTGGCTGGTGGACGTCGCCAACGGCAGTGCGCGCCGCCTGCAGGCCAACCTCAATACGGTGTTCGGCGACGGTTACCAGTGGCTGCCCGACAGCCGCGGCCTGATCGTGATGACCCGCCTGGCCAATGCCGGTGATCCGCCGCCTGCCGATGGCATCCCGACCGGCCCGGCCGTGCAGCAGACCGGCAGGAGCAGCGGCGTAGTCTCCATCCGCACCTACCAGGACCTGCTGAAGAACGAAGCCGACGCGCGCCTGTTCGATTACTACGCGCGTGCGCAGCCGATGCAGGTCGGCCTGGACGGGCAGGCCCGCGCCATCGGCATGGCCGGCATCTACCTGGGCCTGTCGGTCTCGCCGGACGGCAACTACCTGCTCAGCCAGACCGTGCAGCGCCCGTATTCCTACGTGGTGCCGGTGGGCAGCTTCCCGCGCCGCATCGACGTGCTCGACCGCAACGGCCAGCTGGCCCACAGCGTGGCCTCGCGTCCGCTGGTGGAAGGCCTGCCGACCGGCAACGATGCCGAGGTGACCGGCGTGCGTGACATCAGCTGGCGCGCCGATGCGCCGGCCACCCTGGTCTGGGCAGAAGCGCAGGACGGCGGTGACCCGAACCGCGACGCCAAGGTGCGCGATGCGGTGTTCATGCAGGCCGCGCCGTTCGAGACGCCGCCGGTGACCCTGGCCCAGCTGGGCAGCCGTTTCGGTGGCATCACCTGGGGCCGTGGCGATCTGGCCCTGCTCAGCGAATCGTGGTGGAAGACGCGCAACACCAAGACCTGGCGCATCACCCCGGACGACGCGACGCAGTCGCCGCAGCTGCTGTGGGACCGCGATGCACAGGACCGCTACAGCGATCCTGGCCGCGCCGGCGTGGTGCGCGACGTCAACGGCCGCAGCCGCCTGCAGACCACCGCCGATGGCCGAAGCATCTTCCTGTACGGGCAGGGCGCGTCGCCGGAAGGTGACCGTCCGTTCGTCGACCGCTTCGACATCGAAAGCCGCAAGGCCACCCGCCTGTTCCATTCGCAGGCACCGGTCTATTCGGCACCGGTCGCGCTGCTGGACCAGGAAGGTGAGTCGCTGCTGCTGACCCGCGAAAGCCCGGACGAGCCGACCAACTTCTATGTGCAGTCGCTGGCCCAGGCCGATGCCGCACCGCGCGCGCTGACCCGTTTCGCCCATCCGCTGCCGCAGCTGAAGGGCGTGCAGAAGGAACAGATCCGCTACAAGCGTGCCGATGGCGTGGACCTGACCGCGACGCTGCTGCTGCCGCCGGGGTACGACCCCAAGCGTGACGGCCCGCGCCCGCTGCTGATGTGGGCCTACCCGGGTGAGTTCAAGAGTGCCGCGGCCGCCAGCCAGGTGACCGATTCGCCGTATCGCTTCAACGCGATCAGCTACTGGGGTCCGCAGGCGTTCCTGGCCAAGGGCTACGTGGTGCTGGCCAGCCCGACCATGCCGATCATCGGCGAGGGCGACAAGGAACCCAACGACACCTACATCGAACAGCTGGTAGCCAACGCACAGGCCGCAGTGGATGAGGTGGTGCGTCGTGGCGTGACCGACCGCGAGCACATCGCCATCGGTGGCCATTCCTACGGTGCGTTCATGACAGCCAACCTGCTGGCGCACACCCGCCTGTTCAAGGCCGGCATCGCCCGCAGTGGTGCCTACAACCGCACGCTCACCCCGTTCGGTTTCCAGGCCGAGGAGCGCAACTACTGGCAGGCGCAGGACGTCTACCAGAAGATGGCGCCGTTCAACTACGCGGACAAGATCAAGGATCCGATCCTCTTCATCCACGGCGTGGACGACAACAACTCCGGCACGTTCCCGATCCAGAGCGAGCGCATGTTCGCCGCGGTGAAGGGCCTGGGCGGCACCGCGCGGCTGGTGATGCTGCCGAACGAATCGCATGCCTACCGCGCACGCGAATCGATCATGACGATGCTGGCCGAGAGCGAGCGCTGGCTGGAGCAGACCCTCGGCCCGGTGCAGCAGGGCAAGGCGAAGACGAAGCGCTGACCGCGCACGTGATGATGGCGGCCCCTGCAACGGGGGCCGCCTGTTGCTCCGGCGGGGTAGAGTCGACCTTTGGTCTACTGCCCTTCTTTCACCCGCTGGAAACCCCGCGCTGCGCGCGATAGTCGACCAACGGTCGACTCTACCCCGTCGGTATTTCCCTGATCGGTGCATCTGTAGCCGGACGATACGTGCAGATGAAACCATTCCTGCAACGCAGCAACGGCTTCGAATTGGGATAGGCTTGGCGACGGATCATGCCCCGAGGTTCGTGCGTCGCCGATGAACGAGTACCGCAGCAGCATCGAATTCGCTTCCCCCGATCTTCCGCTTCGCGATGATGTGCGCCGACTGGGCGCACTTGTCGGCGATCTGCTGGTCGAACAGGTTTCCGCCGCGTTTCTCGACGACGTCGAGGACGTGCGCACCCGCGCGATCGCGCGCCGCGAGAACCAGGCACCGCTGTCCGAGCTGGCCGATGGCCTCGCCGGTCGCACGCCGGAGCAGGCCGAAACCATGGTGCGTGCTTTCAGCACGTACTTCCAGGTGGTCAACATCGCCGAGCGCGTGCACCGTATCCGTCGCCGCCGTGACTACCAGCGTGCCGGTACCGCCGCGGCGCAGCCCGATGGCCTGCAGGACGCGCTGCAGCACCTCAAGGCGCAGGGCGTAGGCCTGGACGAGCTGGCGCTGTGGTTGCCGCGCATCGACATCGAACCGGTGTTCACCGCGCACCCGACCGAAGCGGTGCGCCGCGCGCTGCTGGAAAAAGAACAGCTGATGGTGGCCAGCCTGGTGGACAACCTGGACGGCCAGCGCACGCCGGGCGAGGCGGCTGCCGATGCCGCGCGCTTCCGCATGGCGCTGACTGCGTCGTGGCAGACCACCGATTCCTCGCCGGTGCGGCCCACCGTCGATGACGAACGCGAGCACGTCGGCTTCTATCTGGTGCAGGTGCTGTACCGGGTGATTCCGGTGCTGTACGAATCGCTGCAGCAGGCGCTGCGCGATACCTACAGCGAGGAGCTGCCGCTGCCGCGCCTGCTGCGTTTCGGTACCTGGGTGGGCGGTGACATGGACGGCAACCCGAACGTGGATGCCGGCACCATCCGCAACACGCTGGATGCACAGCGGCAGGCCGTGCTCGGGCGCTACCAGAAGGAACTGCTGCAGCTGGCCAGCCTGCTCAGCCAGTCCACCGAACGGGTGGGCGTGAGCGAAGCCCTGCAGGCGCGCGTGGCGCACTACCAGCAGCTGCTGCCGCAGGTCCAGTCGCGCCCCCGCCACGCCGATATGCCGTACCGCCTGCTCAACGACCGCATGCGCGCGCGGCTGCAGGCCACGCTGGATGATGGCGACGGTGCCTATGCCGGCCCGGACGAACTGATCGACGACCTGCAGCTGATCCTCGACAGCCTGCGTGCCCACCGTGGCGAGCACGCTGGTGGCTTCGCGGTGCAGCGCCTGCTGTGGCGGGTGAAGACCTTCGGTTTCCATCTGGCGCGGCTGGACGTGCGCCAGGAGTCGAGCGTGCATGCACGCGCACTCGCTGCGGTGCTGGGCGGCGAAGACGCCTGGCAGGCGCTGGATGCACTGGGACGTGCACGCCTGCTGGGCCCGCATGCCAGCGGCGAAATGCCGCTGCCCAAGGCCGATGACGAGGGCAACCAGCGCCTGGATGCGGTGTTCGTGGCGCTGGCCGATGCACGTGCACGCCATGGCGGCGATGCACTGGGCAGCTACATCATTTCAATGGCGCACGATCGCGGCGACGTGCTGGCCGTGCTGGCGCTGGCGCGACGCGGTGGCCTGGTCGATGCCGATGGTGGCGTGCCGCTCGACATCGCGCCGCTGTTTGAAACCGTGGACGACCTCAAGCGCGGCACCGCCACCCTGCGCGACCTGCTGGAGGATCCGGTGTACCGCGCGCACCTGCGTGCACGCGACGACGTGCAGATGGTGATGCTGGGTTATTCGGACAGCAGCAAGGACGGCGGCATCGCCGCCTCGCGCTGGGGCCTGCAGCGTGCGCAGGTGGAACTGCTGGATGTCGCGGCCCAGGCCGGCATCCGCCTGACCTTCTTCCATGGCCGTGGCGGTTCGATCAGCCGTGGCGGCGGCAAGACCACCCACGCGGTGGATGCATCGCCACGCGGCAGCATCGATGGCCGCCTGCGCGTGACCGAGCAGGGCGAGGTGATCCACCGCAAGTACGGCATCCGCGCGCTGGCGCTGCGCTCGCTGGAACAGGCCACCGGTGCGGTGCTGCGCGCCAGCCTGCGGCCGCGTGCGCCGGAGCCGCGCGAAGACGGGTGGCGGCCGGTGATGGACACCGTGTCGGCGGCCAGCAGCGAGGTCTATCGAGCCTTCGTCGGCCAGTCCGGCTTCATGGACTATTTCCGCACGGCCACGCCGATCGACGTGATCGAGCGGATGACCCTGGGCTCGCGGCCGTCGCGCCGGCTGGGCCAGGACGCGGCGCTGGGCAACCTGCGCGCGATTCCGTGGGTGTTCGCCTGGAGCCAGGCGCGTGCCGTCATTCCGGGCTGGTACGGCGTCGGCAGCGGCCTGCAGGCGGCGGTGGACGCCGGCCACGAACAGACGCTGCGCGAGATGGCGCGTGACTGGCCGTTCTTCCGCACCTTCCTCGACGACATCGCGATGGTGCTGTCGAAGGGTGACATCACCATCGCCGAACAGTTCTCGCAGCTTTCCGGCAACCTGCACGGGCGCTTCTTCCCGCAGGTCGAAAAGGAGCTTGCGCTGACCCGGCACTGGCTGCTGGCGCTGATGGGGCAGCAGACCCTGCTGGATCATGATGCGCGGCTGGCGCTGTCGATCCGCCTGCGCAATCCCTACGTGGATCCGATCAGCGTGCTGCAGGTGGACCTGCTGCAGCGCTGGCGGGCCAGCGGACGCGAGGATGACGACCTGCTGCGCGCGCTGGTGGCCTGCGTCAACGGCGTTTCGCAGGGCGTACAGAACACCGGCTGACCTGCGAATTCGAAGGGGTAGTGCCGGCCACTGGCCGGCAATCCCATCATGTCTGGCAGCGCGCAAGGTCGCCGGCCAGCGGCCGGCACTGCCGGGTTCGCGGTCAGTCTTCCGGCGACGGCGGATTCGAAGCCAGCAGCTCCAGGTGCCGCTGTTCCATTTCCTGCCGCAGCTGGCGGCGGATCTGCGCAGCGGCCTGGCGGCGCTTCTCGTCCGAGCTGGCCGGCTGCAGCGGCGGCACCGCCGTCGGCCGGCCTTCCTCGTCCACCGCCACCATGGTGAAGAAGCAGCTGTTGGCGTGGCGCACGCTGCGCTTGAGGATGTCCTCGGCCACGACCTTGATGCCGATCTCCATCGACGAGGTGCCGGTGTAGTTCACCGAGGCCAGGAAGGTGACCAGCTCGCCCACCGCGATGGGCTGGCGGAACATCACCTGGTCCACCGACAGGGTGACCACGTAGCTGCCGGCGTAGCGGCTGGCGCAGGCGTAGGCCACCTGGTCGAGCAGGCGCAGGACGGCGCCGCCGTGGACCTTGCCGGAGAAGTTGGCCATGTCCGGCGACATCAGCACGGTCATGGACAGCTGGTGGGTTTTCAGTTCGGTCGACATGCGCCGATTGTATCGGCGTGGCGTAGCTCTTGTAGAGCCGAGCCCATGCTCGGCTGCTCTTGGCGCAGGCAAAAGAAAGCCGAGCATGGGCTCGGCTCTACAGAAAGCAGAAGGGCCGCTTGCGCGGCCCTTCTTCAACATCAGCCGACTAACAGTCGGCTCTACCCGCAAGCTTTACTTCAGCTTCGCATCGGCGCGCAGGGCGGCGGCGCGGTCGGTCTTCTCCCAGGAGAAGGCCGTGGCGTTGACGGTCTCGCCTTCGCCGTTGAGGTAGCTGAATTCCTTCGGCTTGCGGCCGAAGTGGCCGTAGGCGGCGGTCTGCTGGTACATCGGGTGCACCAGGTCCAGCATCTTGATGATGCCGTACGGGCGCAGGTCGAAGTGCTTGCGGATCAGCTTCTCGATCTTGTCGTCGCTGATCTTGCCGGTGCCGAAGGTGGTGACCGAGATCGAGGTCGGCTCAGCCACGCCGATGGCGTAGGAGACCTGCACTTCGCAACGGTCGGCCAGGCCGGCGGCAACCACGTTCTTGGCGACGTAGCGGGCCGCGTAGGCCGCCGAACGGTCGACCTTGGACGGGTCCTTGCCGGAGAAGGCGCCACCACCGTGACGGGCCCAGCCGCCGTAGGTGTCGACGATGATCTTGCGGCCGGTCAGGCCGCAGTCGCCCACCGGACCGCCGATCTCGAACTTGCCGGTCGGGTTGATGTGGAACTTGGTGCCCTTGTGCAGCCACTTGGCCGGCAGCACCGGCTTGATGATCTCTTCGCGGACGGCCTCGATGAGGTCCTTCTGCTTGATGCCCGGGGCATGCTGGGTGGACAGGACGACGGCGTCGATGGCCGAGACCACGCCGTTTTCATAGCGCAGGGTGACCTGGCTCTTGGCGTCCGGGCGCAGCCAGGACAGCGGCGAGTTGCGCTTCTTGCGGATCCTGGCCTGCTGCTCGACCAGGCGGTGCGACAGATGGATCGCGGCCGGCATGAAGCTGTCGGTCTCGTTGGTGGCGTAGCCGAACATCAGGCCCTGGTCGCCAGCGCCCATTTCCTCCGGCTTCTTGCGGTCCACGCCCTGGGCGATGTGCGGCGACTGCTTGCCGATCAGGTTCAGCACGCCGCAGGTGGCGCCGTCGAAGCCGACGTCGGAGCTGTCGTAGCCGATGTCCGTGATGACCTTGCGGGTCAGGGCTTCCAGGTCGATCCAGGCGCTGGTGGTGATTTCACCGGCGACGATGGCAACACCGGTCTTGACCATGGTCTCGCACGCCACGCGGGCGCGCTGGTCCTGGGTCAGGATCGCGTCCAGCACCGCATCGGAGATCTGGTCGGCAACCTTGTCCGGATGGCCTTCGGAGACCGACTCGGAGGTGAAGAGATAGCTGGACATCAGGCGGTATATCCCTTGATTCGGATGGAAAGATGGGCGCGCATCATACACGGGGTGCGCCGCCTGTGCATTGTGAACCCGTATGGGTTGCCTGTGGTTAAGGTGTTGTGCCCGCCGGGACAAGGCCTGGCGAGGCCCCGGGGCCCATGGTGCGCAGGCAGTGTTCCACTGGCGTGACTATTGGCGGGCGGCCTTCACGGCCCGGGGCCCAGCGGTCCCGGCCGTCACCGTTCTGCCGCCAAACCGCCATCTGCCTGCCGCGCGGCGGGCGCAGGCTCTCGGCCAATCCGGCCGCCGGGCATCAGTGAGCACGCCATGCAGGAACTCGAGCAGCGCTTGCAGCAACGTTTCCCCGATCGGTTCCGCGGCCGCCGCGGGCATCTGGCGCGGCCCCTGCTGCGCAGCGTGGGTCGCTGGTCGCGGCTGGACCGGGTGGAGGCCTTCCTGCAGCGCAGCGCGAATCTGCGCGGCTTCGACTTCGTCGCCGCCGGCCTGGAGTTCCTCGAAAGCGGCTACCAGGTCGACCCGCTGGACCTGTCCCGGATCCCGGCCAGCGGTCGCCTGCTGATCGTGGCCAACCATCCCTCCGGTGCGCTGGACGCGCTGGCCCTGCTGGACGCGGTCGGCCGGGTCCGGCGCGACGTGCGCATCGTCGCCACGACCTGCTCGGCGCCATCGGTCCGCTGCAGGACCTGTTGCTGCCAGTGCGCATCCTCGGCGGCAAGGTCCAGCGTGGCAGCCTGCACGCGGTGGAAAAGGCGCTGGACGCCGAGCAGTGCGTCATCGTGTTCCCGGCCGGCGAAGTATCGCGGCTGTCGCTGCAGGGCATCCGCGACGGGCGCTGGCAGCGCGGCTTCGTCCGGTTTGCCCGTGCCGCCGGGGCGCCGGTGCTGCCGGTGCGGGTGGACGCGCGCAACTCAGCGCTGTTCTACGGCGCCTCGACCCTGTTCAAGCCGGCCGGCACCGCCCTGCTGGCGCGTGAGATGTTCGCCCGCCGCGGCCGCCCGCTGCGCCTGCGCATCGGCCAGCCGATGCAGCTGGGCCAGGGCGACCCCGGTGCGCAGCTGCTGGCGGTGCGCCGTGCGCTGTACGCCCTCGGCCCCGTGGACGGTGCCACCGGCAGCCTGCCGGCCGGCCCCGAGCCGCTGGCCGCCCCGGTGCCGCCGGCGCATGTGGCCGCCGATGTCGCCCGGGCCACGGTGCTGGGACAGACCGGCGACGGCAAGCAGATCCTGCTGGCCACCTGCACGGCCGACTCTGCGCTGCTGCGCGAGCTGGGCCGGCTGCGTGAACTGACCTTCCGCCAGGTGGGCGAGGGCACCGGCCGCAGCCGCGACCTGGACGACTACGACCTGCAGTACCAGCACATCGTCATCTGGGATGGCAGCGCGCAGCGCATCGCCGGGGCCTACCGCATCATGCGCGGCGCACAGGCCCTGGCCCGCCGCGGCCTGGCCGGGCTCTACAGCGCCTCGCTGTTCCGCTATTCCGACGATGCCATCACCCGCATCGCCGAAGGCCTGGAACTGGGCCGCAGCTTCGTGGTGCCCGATTACTGGGGCAGCCGCAGCCTGGATTACCTGTGGCAGGGCATCGGTGCCTACCTCCAGTGCCAGCCGGGCATCCGCTACCTGTTTGGCGCGGTATCGATCAGCGCCGCGCTGCCGCGCGAAGCGCGCGAGCAGCTGGTGGCCTATTACCAGCGCTATTATGGAGCCCGCAGCGGCCTGGTCGAATCCAATCAACCGTTCCAGTATTTTGCCGCACCGCCCAGCTTCGGTGAGCTCGACGCAGGCGCTGCGTTCGACGTGCTGAAGGCCAACCTGGCCGCGCTGGGCACGGGTGTGCCGACGCTGTACCGCCAGTACACCGATCTGTGCGAACCCGGCGGCGCGCGCTTCCTGGCGTTCGGCGTCGACCCGGATTTCAGCGATTCGATCGACGGCCTGATCGAAGTGGACCTGCAGGCGATCCGGCCGAACAAACGCAAACGCTACCTGCGCGACGCGGGGATGCCGGCATGAGCGCGCTGGCGAACCTGTCGCCGCACCGGCGTGCAGTGTTCGTCTCCGATGTGCATCTCGGGTCGCGCCACTGCCACGCCGCCGAACTGGCCACCTTCCTCGGCCAGCTGCGCTGCGAGCGGCTCTACCTGGTCGGCGACATCATCGACCTGTGGTGGTTGGCGCACCGCCGTGCCAACTGGCGTGCCTCGCACAGCGAGGTGATCCAGGCACTGCATGCGCTGCGCCGGCAACCAAGCGTTGAACGCGGTACGGCGCCGGCTGGGCATGCGCTACTGGTCGCTGCCTGAATTCCTGAACAAGCGCAGCGGCGCCGCTGAGCGCTACATCGAGCGCTTCGTCCAGGCCGGCCTGGATGACGTGCGCCGGCGCGGACTGGACGGCATCATCTGCGGCCACATCCACCGCGCGGCGCTGGTCGAGTGGGATGGGCTGGTCTATGCGAACGATGGCGACTGGGTGGAAAGCCTGACCGCGCTGGCCGAAGACCACGATGGCGCATTGCGCCTGCTGGACCACCATGGCCAGACATGGGTGGAGCTGCCCGGCGCGGATGTCGCAGGCAGCGTAACGACCGCTTTCTGTAGAGCCGAGCCCATGCTCGGCTTGCGCTTGTAGAGCCGAGCGTTGCTCGACTGCTCCTTGGATGCCACGCGCTGCGCGTGGGAGTCGACTGACAGTCGACTCTACCGAACCTGTCGCGCTGCGCGCGCAAGCCGAGCATCGGCTCGGCTCTACATACACCACGCACAAGCGGCTAGCATCGGCGCATGGACTCGTTGACCCAGATCGTTCTCGGTGGCGCCGTCGCTGCCGCCATCGCTCCGCCCGGCCATCGCCGTGCGGCCCTGCTGGCCGGTGCCGCACTCGGCACGCTGCCCGACCTCGATGCCCTGTGGCTCGGCTTCGCCGCGGCCGACCCGGTGGCCAACATGGTCGACCACCGGAGTTTCAGCCATTCGCTGCTGGTGCTGCCGTGGGTGGCGACGCTGATCTGGTGGCTGTTCAAGCGCTTCGGCAACGGCCGCGTGGCGCAGTCACCGCTGCGCTGGTTCTGGGCCATCCAGCTGGCCCTGGTCACCCATCCGCTGCTGGATGCGTTCACCGTCTACGGCACGCAGCTGTGGTGGCCGCTGCGGCCGCATCCGACGATGGGCTCCAGCGTCTTCATCATCGACCCGGCCTATACCGTGTGGCTGCTGCTGGGCTGCGTGGTGGCCTGGTTCGCGCGCGCACGGCCGTGGGCGGGCAAGGTGCTGGGTGTCTCGCTGCTGGTCAGCACGGCCTACCTGGGCTGGGGCCTGGTGGCCAAGGCCCAGGTCGACCGCGCCGCACAGCAGAGCCTGGCCGCGATGGGCTTGGGCGACGCGCCGCGGTTCTCGGTGCCTATGCCGTTCAACACCCTGCTGTGGCGGGTGGTGGCGATGACGCCCAGTGGCTACGTGGTGGGCGACCGTTCGCTGGTGGCCGACCAGGGCCCGATGCGGTTTGAAGGCTACCCGTCCAACGTGCAGGCGCTGCGCGAAGCGTCCGCGATTCCGGCCGTGCAGCGGCTGCAGTGGTTCAACCGCGGGTTCATGCGCGCGCAGGTGGTGGACAACCAACTGGTGCTGAGTGACCTGCGCATGGGCCTGGAGCCGGACTATACGTTCAACTTCGCGGTGGCCGAACAGGTGGACGGGCAGTGGCGGGCGATCGTGCCGCAGCAGCAGCGCATGGATTACAGCAGCCCGGCCGCACGCGCCGATGCCGGGCACCGGCTGGCGGCGATGTGGCAGCGGATCTGGCAGGCGCCGCCGGCGGCGACCCTGCACATCGACCCGTAAACCCGCGCACCGCGCGGGCGGTACCTCAATACACCGTCGCGCGGCCCTGCACGAACGAATAGAAGAACACCGCGTTCGGGTCGTTCTGCACCAGGCGGAACTCGCGGCGCATGCCTTCCACGGTTTCCTCGTCAACAGCGCCGGCCTGCAGCAGCTGGTCGGCAGCCGACAGCAACAGCTGTTCCCAGAACGCGATCATCGTCTTGCGGCGTGCCGGTTCACGGTTGTCCAGGTGGATGGTCTTGATCTCGGTGTGCACGTCGCGGAAGCCACCGGCCAGCAGCAGGTTGCCGAGCTTGGCGCCAACGAACGGGTCGCCGCCGTGGTCATGCTGGAAATCATTGAAGGCCATCCAGTAGCGCCAGATGTGCGGCGAATACGGGTCGAGCAGGAAGGAGGCGTTCATCACCTCGGTGATGTAGACCGGCGACCCCGGGGCCAGCACTCGGCGCACTTCGCTGAGCACGCGGGCAGGGGAGGGCACGTGTTCCAGCACCCAGCACAGGAAGGCCGAATCGAAGCTGCGGGCCTCGAACGGCAGTTCACCGGCATCGGCCTGCTGCAGGGTGTAGCGGTCGCTGCACCACGGCGTGCGCGCCAGGTTCTCACGCGCGGTGGCCAGCTGCGCTTCGCTCAGGTCCACGCCGGTGACGTGCAGCCCGGGGAAGCGGCGCAGCAGGATTTCGGTCTGCGCACCGACGCCGCTGCCGACTTCCAGCAGGTGGCGCGCACCGGTGTAGTCGATCTGGCTGAAGATGCTCGATTCCAGCAGGCGTGCCTGGGTCATCAGGCGCTGCTGTTCGGTGCCGGAAAAACCGTGCAGGTAGGTCGGGGAAGAGATCGGCGGCGTCATGGTAGTGGCATCAGGCGGCGGAGGGCATCGCCGGTTCCCCGGCAATCAGGCGGTCGAAATACTCGGTGGTCAGCGCGATCTGGCTGGTCGGGTCCTCGGCACGATTGACCACCGCGCGGAAGGCGGCGTTCTCCGGCCGGTCCTTGGCGTACCAGCCCAGGTGCTTGCGGGCGATGCGCACGCCCTGCGGCTCACCGTAGAACGCGTGCAGCGCATGCAGGTGTCCCAGCAGGATGTCGCGCACTTCCTGCAGCGAGGGCGGCGGCAGTTCCTGGCCGGTGGCCAGGTAGTGCGCCACTTCACGGAAGATCCATGGCCGGCCCTGTGCCGAACGGCCGATCATCACCGCGTCCACGCCGGTCTGCTGCAGTACATGGGCGGCCTTCTGCGGCGAATCGATATCGCCGTTGGCGATGACCGGAATGCGCAGCGCGGCCTTGATCTCACCGATGGTGGCGTACTCGGCCTGGCCGGTGTAATGCTGGTCGCGGGTGCGGCCGTGCACGGCCAGCGCGGCGATGCCGCTGTCCTCGGCGATGCGCGCGATCACCGGGCCGTTGCGATGATCGCAGTCCCAGCCGGTGCGGATCTTCAGGGTGACCGGCACGTCCACCGCGTTGACCACGGCTTCGAGGATGCGCGCCACCAGCAGCTCATCGCGCATCAGCGCCGAGCCGGCCCAGGCGTTGCACACCTTCTTGGCCGGGCAGCCCATGTTGATGTCGATGATCTGCGCGCCGTGGTCGACGTTGTAGCGCGCCGCCTCGGCCAGCTGCTGCGGCTCGGTGCCGGCAATCTGCACGCTGATCGGTGCCGGCTCGCCTTCGTGGTCCATGCGGTGGATCGACTTGCGCGTGGTCCAGAAGCGCGGGTCGCTGATGGTCATTTCCGAGGCGGCCAGACCTGCGCCCAGCCGTTTGCACAGCAGGCGGAAGGGCTTGTCGGTGACGCCGGCCATGGGGGCCAGCACGACGTTGGGGGCAATGGTGTACGGGCCGATCTGCATGTGCCCATTGTAGGCTGCAGGGCCCGCCGCAGCGCCGTCAGCGGCGGCCCTGTTCAGGCCAATCCGGACCGACCTCATGCCACACCGGCATCAGCAGATGCTTGATGGTCGCTTCCGCCGCCCCCACGGGCCGGTCATGGTGGGCGGCTGGGTCATTGGGGAAGGCCCATCCATGCCACCCATCGATGGGGCGGCACACGCACCCAGTAGATCCACGCCATGCGTGGATGGGGCGTTTCGCGGGACACAAAAAACCCCGGGCATTCGCACGCCCGGGGTTTTCATCCACGCATGGCGTGGATCTACGCGTCGGCCGGGGTGAAGCGCGGCATCGCCGCAGCGGCCCCTTCCTTCTCGGTGGAACGGCCGGCGAACTGGTTGGCGAAACGCACGTGGCGGGCGAACGGTGCGTCCGGCACCTGGGCGATGGAGGCCGCCAGCGCACCGTTGAAGGCATCACCGGCACCGGTGGTGTCGATGGCCTGCACCTGCTCGGCGCCCACGCGGTAGTACGGCTGGGTGTCGCCACGCAGGTTCTCGTCGGCGTGCGAAACGAACACGCCCACGGCACCCAGGGTGACCACCACGGTGCCGTTGCCAACCAGCTTGCGGCACAGCGCGTGCAGGCTGGCGCCATCCAGCGCGGCCACGTCGTCGGCATCCACGCGCTCACCCACGTGGCGGCCGAGCAGCGACGCGAACTCGGTCTCATTCGGGGTCAGCACATCGGCCAGCTTCAGCAGGCCGATGCTGGACGGGGCGTCGGCCGGTGCGGCGTTGAGCACGGTGGTGACACCGGCTTCGCGCGCCGCAGCCAGCGCGGCTTCGATGGTCTGCACCGGCGATTCCAGCTGCACCAGCACCACCTTGGCACCGGCCAGCAGCGCCTGCTGCTGTTCCACGAACGCGGTACTCAGGGCGGCATTGGCGCCGGGGCCGATGACGATGGTGTTGCGGCCACGGGCATCGACGTAGATGCCGGCGGTGCCGGTCGGCTCGCTGCTGGCCTCGGCGATCAGCGCGAAGCCATCCTGCGCGGCCAGGTCACGCGCCGTGGCGCCACCGACGTCATCGCCGAGCGCGCACACGAACGTGGTGTCTGCACCGGCCCGGCAGGCAGCCACGGCCTGGTTGAAGCCCTTGCCACCCGGGCCGGTGCTGTAGCGGCCGGCAATGGTCGCGCCCGGCGCCGGCAGCGCTTCGCACCGCCACACGTGATCGACATTGAAGGAACCGACGACAACGACACTGCTGCTCATAGGGGATTTCTTCTCAAACAAGGGTTCAACTGAAGTGCGTCAGCACGCCGGCGATGGTCGCCGTCATGAAGGTGGCGATGGTACCGCCCAGCACGGCGCGCAGGCCGAACTTGGCCAGGTCGTGTCGACGTTCCGGGGCCAGGCCGCCGATGCCGCCGATCTGGATGGCGATCGAGCTGAAGTTGGCGAAGCCGCACAGGGCGTAGGTCGCGATCAGGCGGCCTTCGTCGGACAGCGACACGCCGGCGATCTGGCCGTTCACGATCTGCGACAGCTCGGTGTAGGCCACGAATTCGTTGATGACGACCTTCTGCCCGATCAGCGAGCCGACGGTGGTGGCGTCGGCCCACGGGGTGCCGATCACCCAGGCGATCGGGGCCAGCACGTAACCGAAGATGGTCGACAGGTTGGTCGGCTTGCCGATCGCGGCAGCCAGGCCGGTGACATCACCGATCCAGGTCAGCGGGGCGTTCAACAGGGCGATCAGGGCGATGAAGGCCAGCAGCATCGCGCCGATGTTCAGCGCCAGCTTCAGGCCGTCGCCGGCGCCGGCCGCAGCCGCGTCGATGATGTTGCTGGAGGTCTTCTCGACTTCCATCTTCACCGTGCCGCGGGTCAGCGGGGTACCGGTTTCCGGGATCAGCAGCTTGGCCACGACCAGGGTGGCCGGGGCCGCCATGATGCTGGCCGCCAGCAGATGCTTGGCGTAGAAGGCCTGCTGCGCCGGGTCGCCGCCGCCGAGCATGCCCACGTAGGCCGCCAGCACGCCGCCGGCGATGTGGGCCATGCCGCCGATCATCATGGTCAGCAGCTCGGACTGGGTCATTTTGGCGATGTACGGGCGCACGGTCAGCGGCGCCTCGGTCTGGCCGATGAAGACGCTGGCGCAGACGCTGGTGGTTTCCGCACCGGACACGCGCATCACCTTGGTGATCGACCACGCCATCACGCGGACGATGCCCTGCATGATGTTGAGGTGGTACATCACGCCCATCAGCGCCGAGAAGAAGATGATGGTCGGCAGCACCTGGAAGGCGAAGATGAAGCCGTAGTTCTGGGTGTCCATCAACGAGCCGAAGATGAAGCCCGAGCCCTCGTTGACGAAGCTGAGGATCTTGACGAAGCCCTTGCCCAGGGCATCGAACACGTCACGCCCGCCCGGTACCAGGATCACCAGCGCCGCGAAGGCGATCTGCAGGGTGATGCCGGTGATGACCAGCTTCCAGTCCACCGCGCGCTTGTTGTTGGAAAACAGCCAGGTGATGCCGATCAGCACCGCCAACCCGAAAAGGCCGAAGCCGATCCTGCCCAAACCTTCGACCATGAGAGCTCCCCCCGGGGGCGCGCGAAAAACGGGAAGCCTAGTGCAGGGCCGGGGCTGGAGCAAGGAAAAGCGGCGTGCGCGGGCCCATCGGCACCGATCAGGCCAGCAACGGCAAGGGCTTGCCGCAGACGGGGGCGGGTAGAATGGGGCTCGATCCCGGCCCGTATGCGGGCCTGCAACAGGAGAATCGCATGCTCTACCGTCGCCTTGGCTCCACCGGCCTGCCGGTGTCCGCCCTGTCCTTCGGCGCCTGGGTGACCTTCGGCGACCAGGTGCCGCGTGACGAGGCCCGCAACCTGGTCGCAGCCGCCTGGGATCACGGCATCAACTTCTTCGACAACGCCGAGGGCTATGCCAACGGCCGCGCCGAGCAGGTGATGGGCGACGTGATCGCCGACCTGCGCCTGCCGCGCGATGGCTACTGCGTGTCCAGCAAGGTGTTCTTCGGCAGCGCCAAGGACCCGCGCCCGACCCAGCGTGGCCTGTCGCGCAAGCATGTGACCGACGCCTGCCACGCCGCGCTCAAGCGCCTGCAGGTGGACTATCTGGACCTTTATTACTGCCACCGCCCGGATCCGGACGCGCCCATCGCCGAAACCGTGCACGCCATGGACACTCTGGTAAGACAGGGCAAGGTGCTGTACTGGGGCACGTCCGAATGGTCGGCCACGCAGATCGAGGAAGCGGTGGACATCGCCGCCCGCCACAACTGGCAGGCACCGTCGATGGAGCAGCCGCAGTACAACCTGCTGCACCGCGAGCGGGTGGAAGTGGAGTACGCCCCGCTGTATGCCAGCGCCGGGCTGGGGACCACCATCTTCTCGCCGCTGGCCTCGGGCCTGCTCAGCGGCAAGTACGACCAGGGCATTCCCGCCGATGCACGGCTGGGCCGCGAGGGCATGGGCTGGCTGCAGGACCTGGTGCTGGGCCAGAACGCTGCCGTGCGCCTGGCCCAGGTGCGCCGCTTCAGCGGGATTGCCGCCGAGCTCGGCCATGCCCCGGCCAGCCTGGCCATCGCCTGGTGCCTGCGCAACCCGAATGTCTCCAGCGTGATTCTCGGCGCCAGCCGGGTCAGCCAGCTGCTGCAGAACCTGCAGGCGCTGGACGTGCTGCAGCAGGTGGACGATGCCGGCTGGGCGCAGGTGGAAGCGGTCTTCGCCTGAGGGCTTCGCGGCGCGGATCGGCTCCCGATCCGCGCCCCTCATTGATGTGATCAATCGAAATTGAGAAACCGATCATAAATCTCATTAATGAAGTTGAGAATGGTTGTTGATTGTTAACTGAGAATCATTATCATCTACTGCGTCCCTCGCACGAGTCCAGATGCTCATGAATGCTCAACCTGTACTGCTGCGCCCCGAAACACTGACCCTGCGCGACCGCCCGGTGCGGGTCGTTCCGCCGGAAGAAGTGATCGACAGCGAAGCCCTGCTGAAGGGCCGCCGCGAAATCCTGATCCAGCACGGCGACCGTTTCTACCGGCTGCGCCACACCAGCAACGACAAGCTGATCCTGACCAAGTAACGCGGCCTGGTCGCCCGCCTCCCTCCCTCCTGCCGGCACCGCCGGCAGGGTGGGCGACTCGTCCGCTCCCGCTCTCTCCCCCTCGGCTGTCCGTGCACGCCTGGCGTGCCGGTGGCCGGGGGCTCCCCCTGCCTGATCGATCACCGCCGATGACCCGCCCGACTGCCCTGTCCGTTGCCCTGTGGATGGCCTTGCCGCTGTCCGCCCATGCTGCTGCCGATGCCGCGCCCGAAGCGCGCGAATTTGATCGGGTGCAGGTCACCGCCACCCGCACCGAACGTGCGGTCAGCGACGTGGCCGCCACTGTCGATGTGATCGACCGCGAGCAGATGGACCGGCAGCTGGTGCACGACATCAAGGACCTGATCCGCTACGAACCCGGTCTGTCGGCCGGCCGCAGCACCACCCGCTTCGGCCTGGGCAGCATCCGCATCCGTGGGCTGGACGGCAACCGCGTGCGCATCCAGACCGATGGCATCGCCATGCCGACCAGTTTCAACATCGGCTCGTTCTCCAACGCCAACCGCAACTTCACCGATCTGGACACGCTCAAGCGCGTGGAGATCGTGCGCGGGCCGGCCAGTTCCCTGTACGGCTCGGACGCCCTCGGCGGCGTGGTGGCCTTCGTCACCAAAGATCCGGCCGACTACCTGAAGGACGGCAAGGACAGCTACGCCGGCCTGAAGTTCGGCTTTGACGGCGAGTGGAAGGGCCTGCTGGGTGGCGTCACCGGTGCCTGGGGGGGCGAACACTGGAGCGGCATGGTCAACATCAACCATCACCAGGGCCAGGAAACCGGCAACCAGGGCGACATCCGCAGCCTCGACAACACCCGCACCGCCGCCAACCCGCAGGATCGCGACGGTCGCAGCGGACTGGCGAAGCTGGTGTATGCGCCCAGCGAAGACCAGCGTTTCCGGCTGACCGTGGAAGGCAACGAAGACAACACCGATACCAACGTGTTTTCTTCCATCGACCACACCACCACGACCAGCATGAAGGCGCGCGACACGCAGAACCGCACGCGGGTGTCCTTCGCCCATGAAATGGATGCGCTGGACAAGGCCTTCGCCGACAGCCTGCATTGGCAGCTGTACACCCAGCACAGCGAAACCACCCAGATCACCGATGAAGGCCGCGCCAACCGCAGCCGCCGCCATCGCGAGTTCAACTTCGACCAGCGTGCGTGGGGCCTGCAGGCGCAGTTCAACAAGGCGTTCAGCACGGGCAGCGTCGAACACGCGCTGACCTACGGCTTCGACGGCGCGCGCACCGACATCCGCCAGAAGCGCGACGGTTATCAGATGCTGGCCAACGGCCAGGTCACCAGCACGCTGCTGCCGGATGTATTCCCGGCACGCGATTTCCCGATCAGCAAGACCACCGAGCTGGGCCTGTACGCGCAGGACGAAATGCACCTGGCCGACGGCAGGCTCTCGCTGGTGCCCGGCGTGCGCGTGGACCGCTATGAACTGAAGCCGGAAGTGGACAGCATCTTCGCCGAAGACAATCCCGGCGTGCCCGTGTCCAAGCTGAGCAAAACCAGCGTGTCGCCGAAGTTCGGCCTGGTCTACCGCTTCACCGATGTGTGGTCGCTGTTTGCCGGCTATTCGCGCGGCTTCCGCTCGCCGCCGTACAACGACGTCAATCTAGGCTTCACCAACTTCGCCTTCGGCTACACCGCCATTCCCAACCCTGACCTCAAGCCGGAAACCAGTGATGGCGTGGAGCTGGGCCTGCGGTTCGTCGCGCCGGTGGCGTATGTCAGCCTCAGCGGCTACTACAACGACTACAAGGATTTCATCGAGTCGCAGTCGCTGGTCGGCACCAACGAGCAGGGCCTGATGGTGTTCCAGTCGCGCAACATCGCCGACGCGCGCATCTACGGTGCCGAACTGAAGGCCGGCGTGGATTTCGGCCAGGTCAGCCCGGCGCTGCAGGGCTGGGCACTGCGCAGTGCAGTGGCCTGGTCGCGCGGTGACAACAAGACCGAAGACACGCCGCTGGATTCCATCGACCCGCTGCGCGGCACCGTCGGCCTGATGTACGACACCGACACCTGGGGCGTCGAATTGGCCGGCACCTTCGTCAAGCGCAAGGATCGCCTGGCAACTGCCACCGCCTACCGCCCAGCCGGCTACGGCGTGGCCGACCTTATGGCGCACTGGAACTTCGCGCCGGGTGCCACCGTCAACGTCGGTGTGTTCAACCTGGGTGACAAACGCTACATCGACTGGTCCAACGTGGGCTCGACCCTCTCGGCCAGCAGCACCGTCCTGGACCGCTATACCAGCCCCGGCCGCACCCTGTCGGCCAGCCTTGCCGTTTCCTGGTGAATCCCATGAGCCGAGCCCTGTCTGCACGTCGCCTGTCGTCCTTCCTGCCGCACCACGCGCTGCAGGCCTGGCCCACGCCGGCGCAGCTGGCCGCGCTGGGCACCGTGCTGTGCCTCTACCACGCCGACAGCAGCGAACTGGGCGGTTGGCGCCAGGCCGTTTCGGTGCACGCCTGCCAGGGCGTGGACAGTGAAGGGGTGCGCGAAAGCCTGTGTTTCCTTGACGGGCGCGGCCGCTGCGTGTGGCGCCTGTACCTGCTGCCGGACAGCGATTTCCTGGCGTGGGACCGGCTGGTGGCGTCGCTGCCGCCGGGCCCGGAGCATGATGCTGAAGGCAGTGTCGGCGAGCGCCTGTGGCGGCGCCTGGCCGGCCACCTGGGGGGCCAGCGTTGGCGCCTGTGCGCGCTGCGCCTGCATGCCGCCGACGAAGGCCGCACCCTGGCCGCCAGCCTGTCCACGCTGTCCTCGCTGGGCGCCGCGACGGCGCGCCGCATCGCGCGGCTGGAGGGTGCCGAGGGCGAGCTGTCCATCGATGACTGCTGCTGCGCCGATGCCGCGCGCAGGCCTGCACCCCGCATTCCGGGCGAGCTGCCGCTGGTGCGCCTGTAACCCGAACCTGAAGGATCGAATGCGGCCATGGATGGCCACCCCTCGAACGTGACACCCCGAAGGAATTCCAGATGAAGTTGCAGACAGCCAGCGTGATGGTGCTGATCGCCGCAAGCGGTGCAGCCAGCGCGCAGCCCTCCGATATCGCCCGTGACCACGCCAGCATCCTGGCCATGCAGGGCGAGTACACCGTGGATTTCGCCTTCGACGAAACCGTGCTGCTGAAGCCGGGCTACGAGCGTGCGCCGGCCATGCGCAGTGCCGGCAACGAAGTGGTGATCGTGGTTGAAGACAGCCCGCGGCGCGTTGTCCTGCAGCACCTGCTGGTGGACGCCAAGAGCGGCCACGTGACCAAGCACTGGCGCCAGGACTGGGTGTATGAAGCCCCCAACCGGTTCGAGTTCAGCGCCGACCAGACCTGGCAGGTGCGCACGATCGCAGCGGCCACCAACACGGGCGCCTGGACCCAGTGCGTCTACGAAGTGAGCGACGCCCCGCGCTACTGCGGCACCGGCACCTGGACCTACGACAACAACGTGCCGACGTGGACCAGCGACATCAGCTGGCGTCCCCTGCCGCGCCGCGAATACACCAAGCGCAGCGACTATAACGCGCTGGCCGTGGTCAACCGCCACACGCTCACCCCGAACGGCTGGACCCACGAACAGTTCAACACCAAGGTGCAGCGCAACGCCGACGGCAGCCAAGTGGAGATCGCCCGCGAGTTCGGCTTCAACGACTACATCAAGACCACCGAAGTCGACTTCACCCCGGCGCGCGACTACTGGAAGGCGACCGCTGGCTACTGGGCCAAGGTGCGCCAGCGCTGGGACGGCTTCCTGACCCAGGCCCCGGGCGTGCACCTGAAGACCAAGCTGGATGGCATGGCGATGATCATCCCGCTGTTCACCCAGGCCGACGACATCCAGTCGGGCAAGAAGGTGAAGGACACGCAGATCGACGAAGTGTTCGCCAAGTACGTGGAAAAGGCCCAGTAGATCCACGCCATGCGTGGATGCGCCCCACTCAGTCCGCTGGCCCGGCCAATGAGGTCAGGTCCAGCCCCGCGTCCTGGAACGCACGCAGCGTGGCGTGCAGGCCGGGCTTGTCCTCGCGCGTGCGCACGCCCCTGATTGCTTCGCTGCAGCGGACGCGATCGGTGCTGCACGCCGTCCTGTCGGGCAGCAGCCGTGCGGTCTGTGCGACCAAGATCGCCATGTGGGCGACCTCCTTTCTCGGCTTGCGCTGGCCCTGGTAGAACCGCGTGAACTCCGCACGCAGGTCGGCCAGGACCTCAGCATCCCCACGCGTGCGCGCCACGCCAGTCGGAACCAAGTAGGTCCCGCGGCCAGAGTGGAAGGCGCTGACCTCGTCGGCCAGCACCGTTTCCAGCACGAAGGCTTGTACCGGGTCCGGCACGTAGCCATCAGCAGTGCGAGCGCAGGCGGGCATTACCGTGGCGATCAGCGGGACACTGCCAAGAAACAGATTCAGGCACGCGCCGTGTTTCATTTTCATTCCTTGAATACTACCCAAGCGGCAATCGACGTGCCGGTCACCCGGGCGATCTCATCAGGTGGGGCGCGCAGCATACAGCCGGCCCCACCCGCAGCGTGTCACGGCGGCGTCAGGCCTCGCGCAGGGCCAGCGCCGGCGGCGTGTGCAGGATCGTCCGCGTGCCCCACCAGCCGGCCAGCAGGCTCAGGCCGATGCCCACCAGCCCGCCCAGCAGCAGGCCCGGCCATGGCGGCAGCAGCGGCAGCTCGAACACCTTCTGCGATACCGCCACGCCGATGCCGGCCGCCGCACCTACCGCCAACATCGCGGCCAGCGCCCCCAGCGCGCCGAATTCCACCAGTACCGCACCGCGCAGCTGGCGCCGGGTGGCCCCCAGCGTGCGCAGCACCGCGCTGTCGTAGCGGCGCTCGCCGGCGGTAGCCTGCAGTGCGGCCAGCAGCACCAGCACGCCGGCCAGCAGGCTGAACACCATCACCAGCTGCACCGCCTGCGCGACGCGGTTCATCACCTCGCGCACCTGCGAGATCACCGCATCGACATCCAGCAGCGACAGGTTCGGCTGTTCGCGCACCAGCGCGCCCAGTCCAGCGGCCTTGCCGGCCGGCAGGTGGAACGCCGACAGCAGGTTGTGCGGCGTATCGCCCACCGCGTTGGGGTTGAGCAGCACGAAAAAGTTCGGGCGGAAGGTGTTCCAGTCCGCCTTGCGCACGCTGGTGACAGTGAACTCGCGTTCCTGCTCGCCCACGGCAATGGTGATGCGGTCGCCCAGGTGCGTGCCGTAGCGCTTGGCCCAGCCGGTTTCTACCGAGGCCTCCGGCGCGGTGCTGTCGGCCTTCCAGAACGTGCCCTCAAGCAGCGTGTTGGCCGGTGGGAAGGTGCTGCGCCAGCTGAAGTTCAACGGCCGGTTCTCGTCATCGTCGTCGCGCTGGCCTTCCCCTTGCGGCGACTGGCCGTTCTGCTCCGGCGTACGGTCCACGCGCAGCGGCGGCTTGCCGTTGATCGCGATCAGGCGGCCGGTGGCCATCGGTTCGACGCTGGCATCGGCCGCGCCCAGCCCCTGCAGCGCGGCCAGCACGCTGTCGCGCTGCTCGGGCTGGATGTTGATCAGGAAGTAGTTGGGCGTGTTCTCCGGCAGGCGCTCGCGCCACTGCTGCAGCAGCCCGGGGCCGGTCACCGCCAGCAGCAGCAGCGCGCACAGCGACAGCGACAGGCCCACCAGCTGCATCACCGCCAGCATCCGCCGCCGGGTCAGCGCGGCCAGGCCCAGCCGCCAGTTGCCATGCAGGCGATGTTGCAGGCCGCGCAGCAGCTGCAGCAGGCCGAAGCCGACCACGCCGGCGGCCAGTGCCAGCGCGGCCAGGCCGCCCAGCACCCACAGCGCCAGCTTCAGATCGCCGGTGACCTGCACCGCCAGCACCAGGCTGGCCGCCAGCGCCGCCACGTAGGCCAGCAGCGAGGCCGGCGGCAGGGCGGCGAAGGAACGGTTGAGCACGCGCATTGGCGGCACCCCGCGCAGGCGCAGCAGCGGCGGCAGGCCGAAGCCGAACAAGAGCAGCAGGCCGATGCCCGCACCGGTCAGCGCCGGGGTGGCCTCGGGCAGCGGCAGGCGCTGCGGCACCAGACTGCCCAGCACCTGCACCAGGCCCTCCTGCGCGACCATGCCCAGGCCGATGCCGAGCGCGCAGGCCGGCACCGCCAGCATCAGCAGCTGCAGCGCCAGGCCAGCGAGGATGTCGCGCTGGCGCGCACCCAGGCAGCGCAGGATCGCCACCTGGTCGATGCGGCGCAGGGCGAAGCGGTTTGCCGCCAGCGCGGTGGCCACGCCGGCCAGCAGCACTGCCAGCAGCGCGCTCAGACCCAGAAAGCGGCCGGCCAGATCAAACGCCTGGCGCACGCCGCGCTGGGTGTCGTCCACGCTCAGCAGGCGCATGCCCTTCACCTGCGGCAGCAGCCATTGCCGGTAGGCGGCCACCTGGTCGGGTGCACCGGCCACCATCAGTCGGTAGTTGATGCGGCTGCCCGGCCCGAGCAGGCCGGTGCCATCGACGTCGGCGCGATTGACCAGCAGGGTGGGCGAGAGCGTCAGCAGGTCGCCACCGCTGTCCGGCTCGGCCTCGATGATGCCGGCCACGCGCAGCGTGCCGGCACCGAACTCGAGCGCATCACCGACCTTCAGGCCCAGCGCCTGCAGCAGGCGCGGGTCGGCATAGGTCTGGCCCTGCGGCGGCATGCCGGCATCGGCGATCGGCGCGCCGCCCGGGGTGGCCCGCACCCGCAGCGTGCCGCGCAGCGGGTAGCCGGCCTGCACCGCCTTGATGCTGGCCATCTGGCTGGCATCGCCGTTGAACAGCACGCTGCCGAAGCCGGCGATGCGGGTATGCGCCAGCCCGCGCCGCTGCGCTTCCTCGGCGAAGGCGGCAGGTGGATCGCTGCGCCCGGCCACGCCGAGGTCGCCGCCCAGCATCTCGGCCGCGCTGCCGGTCAGGGCCAGGTTGACCCGGTTCACCAGGGTGCCGACGGCGGTCATCACCGCCACGCCCAGCACCAGCGCGGCGAAGACGGTCAGCAGGTCACCAGCCAGGGCTTCGCGGCGCAGCGCGCGCCAGGCGTGCCGCAGCAGGTTCATGCCTGTGCCCCGTACTCGACCGCCTGCAGGCGACCGTTGTCGATGCGGTGGATGTATTGGCAGCGCTGGGCCAGGCGCAGGTCGTGGGTGACCAGCACCAGGGTGGTGCCGCTGCCGGCGTTGAGTTCGAACAGCAGGTCGCTGATGTGCTGGCCGGTGGCCTGGTCCAGCGAACCGGTGGGTTCATCGGCGAACAGGATGCGCGGGCGGGTGACGAAGGCGCGGGCCAGGGCCACGCGCTGCTGCTCGCCGCCGGACAGCTGCCGCGGGTAATGGCGGGCGCGGTGCGAGAGGCCGACCTGGGCCAGTACTTCATCGACCCGCGCGCGGTCCTCGCGGCCGGCCAGCTCCAGCGGCAGTGCGACGTTTTCGGCCGCGGTCAGTGCTGGCAGCAGGTGGAAGCTCTGGAACACGAAGCCCACTTCGCGTGCGCGCAGCTGCGCCCGGGCTTCCTCGTCCAGTGCGCCCAGCGCCTGCCCGGCCAGGGTGATGCCGCCGCGGCTGGGCAGGTCCAGCCCGGCCAGCAGGCCGAGCAGGGTGGTCTTGCCGGAACCGGAGGCACCGACGATCGCCACGCTGGTGCCTTCATGTACCGTGAGGGTGATGTTGTCCAGTATGTGGACTTCACCCTCCGGGCCATGCACGGATTTGCCGACCTGGTCGACGGCGATGGCGACGGACGCGCTGCGGGGGGACAGGCTGTCGATGAGGAGACTCCAATGCGCATTACAGGATGGAGCCGGCAAGCCGGCACGATGATGGTGCTGCTGCTAGGGTTGCTGCTGTGGTCCGGGCTGGCGTGTGCCAAAGGTCCGGCGGGCACGGTGCTGGTGCTCGGTGACAGCCTCAGTGCTGCCCACAATATCCCGGCCGAGGCAGGCTGGGTCACCCTGCTCGACAAGCGGGTCAGGCAGCAGTCGAAATCCCCGCCCCGCATCGTCAACGCCAGCATGAGCGGGGAAACCACCGCCGGCGCGCTGACCCGCCTGCCGGGCCTGCTGGCCAAGGAGAAGCCGACCGTCGTGGTCATTGCCCTGGGCGGCAACGATGCCCTGCGTGGGCTGACCCCGGCGCAGGTGCAGGGCAACCTGGAAAAGATGCTGCTGGCCAGCCGCGCCGCCGGCGCCAAGGTGCTGCTGCTGGGCATCGACGTGCCGCCCAACTACGGCCCGGCCTACCGCCAGCGCCTGGCCGCCGCCTACCGCGCGCTGGCCGACAGGTACCAGGTGCCGCTGCTGCCGTTCCTGCTGGAGGGCGTGGCCCTGCAGCCGGGGCTGATGCAGGCAGACGGCCTGCACCCTACCGCGCAGGCCCAGCCGAAGGTGCTGGACAACGTCTGGCCGCTGCTCGAACCCCTGCTGTGAAACTTTTTTCGGTGTCTTGACGGAACTTCACATCGCGTCCACCGTCGATCGGGCATGTTTCACAAAGCTGAAGAAAGAGGTACTCACATGCGTCAGACGAAGGAGACTTCCGGCTTGGTGCTGGTGGTCGAGGACAACCGCAACATCTCCGAGATGATCGGCGAATACCTGGAAGGCCGTGGCTTCGAGGTGGACTATGCGCAGGATGGCCTGGACGGCTACCGTCTGGCCGCTGAAAACAGCTACGACGTGGTCGTGCTGGACCTGATGCTGCCGCGCCTGGATGGCATCGAAGTGTGCCGCCGCCTGCGCAACGATGCCCGCAAGTCGACGCCGGTGCTGATGCTGACCGCGCGTGACACGCTGGACGACAAGCTCACCGGCCTGGGGTTTGGTGCCGATGACTACCTGACCAAGCCGTTCGCCATCCAGGAACTGGAAGCCCGCCTGCGCGCGCTGATCCGCCGCGAACGTCGCCAGGTCGGTTCGGAAGTGCTCAAGGTCGCCGACCTGGTGCTCGATCCGGTCAGCATGCGGGCCACCCGCGCCGGTACCGAACTGCAGCTTTCGCCGATCGGCCTGCGCCTGCTGACCATCCTGATGCGGGAATCGCCCCGCGTGGTCACCCGCCAGGAAATCGAACGCGAGATCTGGGGCAACGGGCTGCCGGATTCGGACACCCTGCGCAGCCATCTGTACAACCTGCGCAAGATCATCGACAAGCCGTTCGACCGTCCGCTGCTGCACACCGTGCAGAGCGCCGGTTACCGCATCGCCGACATCGCCCAGCCCATGGCCTGAGCAGTGCCGGTACAGGAACAGGCCCGCCCCGGCTTCGGCCGGGTCGCGGGGCAGGGAACGGGCTGTCGGCTGCAGGGGGTATCACCCTCCGTGCACGTCGCCGGCACGGCGCGCTGCCTATAATCGCAGCGCTTCAACCGGGACCCCGCAATGCCGCACGGCCTGCCGCGCAAGATCCGTATCGCTTTCATCCTGCAGGCAGTGCTGGCCAGCGTAGGCATCCTGCTGGGCGCCTGGCTGGTCTCGCTGGTGATCAAGCACAGCCTGGTGGGCGCCGCCCTGCGCGAAGAGGCCGCCTACTACTGGACGCTGCACGAGGCCTCGCCCGCGCAGCCGCCGCCCAATACCCAGAACATCCGCGGCTACCTGCTCGAGCGCGGGCGCTCCAGCCTGTCGCTGCCGGCCAATCTGCGCACGCTCGAACCCGGTTTCCATGAACTGCCCGGCGATGACCAGCTGGTGCTGGTCGATGCCCGGCCGCAGGGCCGCCTGTACCTGGTGTTCCTGCGCTCGCGCGCGGAAATGCTGGCCTTCTGGTTCGGCATTGTGCCGGTGCTGCTGACCCTGCTGGCCGTCTACGGCGCCAGCTGGGTGACCTACCGCGCGTCCAAGCGCCTGGTGTCGCCGGTGAACTGGCTGGCGCGGCGGGTGTCGCGCTGGGACCCCGGCCACCCCGAGGCGGCCGATCTGGAGCCGGACAAGCTGCCGGCCGACATGCAGGGCGAGACCCGCCAGCTGGCGGCGGCGCTGCACTCACTGGCCAACCGGGTCACCGACCATGTGGCACGCGAGCGCAACTTCACCCGCGATGCCAGCCACGAACTGCGTACGCCGCTGACCGTGATCCGCGTGGCCAGCGACATGGCGCTGGGCGATGAGACCCTGGAACCGCGCCTGCGCCGCAGCCTGCAGCGCATCCAGCGCGCCGGGCGGGACATGGAAGCGGTGATCGATGCGTTCCTGATCCTGGCCCGCGAGGCCGACATCGAGCCGCAGATCGAGCTGTTCGATGTCAACGACATTGTCCGCTACGAAGTGGACAACGCCAACGAACTGCTGGGCAACCGCCCGGTGGCGGTGCACCTGCACAGCGCCGGCCCGGTGCAGCTGCACGCGCCGCCGCGGGTGCTGCAGGTGGTGGTCAGCAACCTGGTGCGCAACGCCTGCAACTACACCGACGAAGGCCGCATCGACGTGCAGGTCGACTCTGACCGGGTGGTGGTGCGTGATACCGGCATCGGCATGTCGGCCGAGGCGCTGGCCCGCGCGTTCGAGCCGTTCTACCGCGCCGAACCGGATCGCCCGCAGGGTACCGGCCTGGGCCTGTCGATCGTGCGCCGGCTGTGCGACCGCTTCGGCTGGAAGGTCAGCCTCGCCAGCGAGCTGGGCAAGGGCACCGAAGCGACGGTCGTTTTCCGCTGATCCCGACGCCGGGCATGGCCCGGCGCTACCGTCCGCGGTGGATCCACGCCATGCGCGAATGAGGTGGCGCCGAGCCATGCCCGGCGACTGACCGACAGCCGCGATCTGCAGTAGATCCACGCCATGCGTGGATGCGGTAGCGCCGGGCCGTGCCCGGCGACCGTGCCGCCTCAGCGGCAGGTGACCTTCGGCGCCACGGCCTTGGTCCAGATCGCATAGCCGGCCGGGGTCATGTGCAGCATGTCCTCGCGGAACAGCTTCGCATCCGGCTGGCCATCGGCGCCCAGCATCGGGGTGTAGATGTCGGTGTAGCCGGCGTTGGGCAGCTTGGCCAGGGCGGCCTTGATCATCGCGTTGGCCTGGTTGATCGCCGGCAGCAGGTGCGCGCGCGACGGGCTGGGCTTGATCGACAGGTATTCGACCTTGGTCTTCGGCAGGTCGCGGTGCACGCGCTGCACGAAGGCCACCACGTCATCGCGCACCTGGGTGGCGCTGCGGCCGCTGTTGAGATCGTTGTCGCCAGCGTAGAAGAACACCTTGCACGGCGCATACGGCACCACGATCTGGTCGGCATACCAGGTGCTGTCGCGCACTTCCGAACCACCGAAGCCACGGTTGAACACCTGCTGGCCCGGGAAGTCCTCGGCCAGGCTCTCCCAGAAGCGGATCGAGGAGCTGCCGATGAACTCGATGCCCCCGCGCGGCGGCGGGTTGCCCTGGTCGGCCTTGAGGAAGCTGGCAATGTCGCCTTCCCAGGCCACATTGGACACCTGGTCGGGCACGTGCGGCGCGGCCGGCGGGCTCAACGCCTGGGCCAGCGGGGCCAGGGTCAGCAATCCAAGCGACAGCAGACAGGTTCGGGCGAGTGTCATCAGCGGCTCCAGCAAGGGCAGGGGACACCCATCATAGGAGTTCGCCGCCGTGCTGCGCTTGCCCATGGCGGGTCGTTGGCCGGCCGCCGAGGGCTGCTGCTGTCGCCCTTGTGGCAAAATGGGGGCTGTCTGCCCATTCCTGTGCACCCATGATTGCCTGCCGTGCGTCTGAGCGGTCGCTGCGCCGCGCCCCTGTTGCTGGATATTTCCCTCGTGGCTGATCAGTTCGGCCACATGCCCCGCGGCCCGCGGCGCATCTTCCAGGCCGCGCGCTGGTCCTGGCAGGGCCTGCGCGCCGCCTGGCTGCACGAGTCTTCGTTCCGGCTGGAGGTCTACCTTCTGGTCGTGCTGACCCCGCTGGCGCTGTGGCTGGGCCAGACCCCGGTCGAGCGCGCGCTGATGATCGGCTCGATGCTGCTGGTGCTGGCGATGGAACTGGCCAACTCGGCCATCGAAGCGGTGATCGAGCGCTACGGCGCCGAGATCCACGAGCTGGCTGGCCGCGCCAAGGACATGGGCTCGGCAGCAGTGTTCGTGCTGATGATGAACGTGCTGCTGTGCTGGGCACTGGTCGTGGTGCCCCACCTGCTGGGCGGCACGTACGCCTGAACCCCCATTCCCCCACTGTCCTGAAGAGTCTCCATGTCCTTTGAGTTTCTCGCCGACCCCAACGCCTGGGTAACCCTGTTCACCCTCAGCGCCCTGGAAATCGTGCTCGGCATCGACAACCTGGTGTTCATCTCCATCGCCGTCAGCAAGCTGCCGGAAGAGCGTCGCCCGTTCGCGCGCAAGCTCGGCATTGCCGTGGCCTGCATCACCCGCATCGGCCTGCTGGTATCGCTGGCCTACCTGGCGCACATGGCGGCCAACCTGTTCACCGTGGCCGGCATGGGCATCTCCATCCGCGACCTGGTGCTGATCGTCGGTGGCCTGTTCCTGATCATCAAGGGCTTCATGGAGATCAAGGAGCTGATCAGCGGTGGCGAGGATGAAGACCCCAGCACCACCAAGGCCTCGGCCGTGTTCGGCTACGTCATCGCGCAGATCGCGGTCATCGACATCGTGTTCTCGCTGGACTCGGTCATCACCGCCGTCGGCATTGCCGACCACATCCCGGTAATGGTCGCCGCCATCCTGCTGTCGGTGCTGGTGATGCTGCTGGCCGCCAACCCGCTGGGCCGCTTCATCGATGCCAACCCGACGGTGAAGATGCTGGCCCTGGCCTTCATCCTGCTGATCGGTGCGGTGCTGATCCTGGACGGCCTGGACGTGCACGTGCCCAAGCCCTACATCTACGCCGCGATGGGCTTCTCGGTGCTGGTGGAATGGCTGAACCTGCTGATGCGCCGCCGCGCACGCGACCACCACGTGCCGGGTGCCGGCAACTGGTAAACGGGCTTCTGCCACGCATGCAACCCAGGACCCCCGGCACTGCCGGGGGTCCTGCGTTATCGGGGCCGCTGCGCTCGCCGGGCATGGCCCGGCGCTACCGCTCGTGGCGTGGTCTGGTAGCGCCGGGCGATGCCCGGCGGGGCGGTTCCCGCTACCTGTGAACCGGGATCAACACTGTTTTCCCGCGGCGAGGCTTAATCGGCGGCGGCAAAGCGCGCAGGCTACGCAGCCTTCCGTTTCCTCCCCACAGGAACCCCCATGAATTCCAGAGCCGCACTGCTGGCCCTCGCCGTCGGCGCCTTCGCCATCGGCACCACCGAGTTCGCCCCGATGGGCCTGTTGCCAGTCATCGCCGATGGCGTGGGCGTGAGCATTCCTTCCGCCGGCATGCTGATCACCGCCTATGCCGTCGGCGTGATGCTGGGCGCACCGGTGATGACCCTGTTGATGGGGCGGTTCGGCAAGCGCACCGCGCTGATGCTGCTGATGTCGATCTTCGTGGTCGGCAACCTGCTGTCGGCGCTGGCGCCGAACTACGGCCTGCTGCTGCTGTCACGCCTGGTCACCAGCCTCAACCATGGCGCGTTCTTCGGCATCGGTGCCGTGGTCGCCGCCAGCCTGGTACCGAAGGAGAAGCAGGCGGCAGCGGTGGCGACCATGTTCATGGGCCTGACCATCGCCAACATCGGTGGCGTGCCGCTGGCCACCTGGGTCGGCCAGCAGCTGGGCTGGCGCCTGTCCTTCGCCGGTACCGCGGTACTGGGCCTGGTGGCAATCACCGCATTGGGTCTGGCGCTGCCGGCGTCGGCGCCGGATGCGCGCCCGGACGTGCGTCGCGAGATACGCGCGATCCTGCAGCCGCAGGTGCTGCTGGCGATGGCCACCACGGTGCTGGGTGCCGGTGCGATGTTCACCCTCTACACCTACGTGGCCCCGGTACTGAGCGAACTGACGGGCGCGTCGAATGCATTCATTGCGATGTCGCTGGCACTGATCGGCATCGGCTTCACCGTCGGCAATGGCATCGGCGGGCGCATGGCCGACTGGTCGCTGGACGGTGCCACGCGCATCCTGTTGGCCGTGCTGGCGGTGCTGATGTTCGTGCTGCCGCTGGCTTTCATGAGCCACGCCACGGCGGCGCTCGGTGTCCTGCTGTTCGGTGCGGCGACCTTTGCCCTGGTGCCGCCGCTGCAGATCCGGGTGATGCAGGTGGCCAGCGAGGCGCCGGGCCTGGCGTCGTCGATCAACGTCGGTGCGTTCAACCTGGGCAACGCGGTGGGTGCGGCGCTGGGCGGTGCGGTGATCAGCGCGGGCCTGGGGTATGCGGCGATTCCGGTGGCCGGTGGCCTGCTGGCGGCATCGGGCCTGCTGCTGGCATGGCTGGGGCGGACGCGCGCGCCGGTGGCTGAGGCTTGTTGAATGGTGTGGGGTTCCGGCAGGGCTTGCAGCCCTGCACCCGCAGAATCAACGTCAACGTCAAAAGCGGTGCTGGTTTTCTGCTGGTTGGGCGGGGCGGTGTGGGCTTGCAGGACACGCCGTAAACCCGTCCATGGGGGCTCGTAGGCGCCATCCATGGCGCCTGCGGTCCTGCAAGCCCACACCGCCCCACCCCCGACAGGTCCACTCGGCTGTTGGTGGGTGCCGACCGTTGGTCGGCACGAATGCCTGAAGCATGGGCTTTGGCTTTTGCTCTTGCTCTTGCTCTTGCTCTTTTTGATCTTTCCCGCGGTGCCGATAAACCGTCCATGGTCGGGAGGGTGGGTTGGCTGGGGGCGTGAGCCGCATGGATGCGGCGACCGAGCTTACAGGGACGTACTTGCAGCGTCCCCCAGCCAACC